>CALLIQ010000696.1 GCA_938008925.1 uncultured Acidimicrobiales bacterium | reverse complement strand
TCGCAGATAGGGGTCGCTGTCGTCTGGTTCACCGGCGCGGAAGCGCAGCTGGCCGGTCATGCCCAGGTGGACCACCAACTCCCGACCGTCGTCGAAGGGCAACAACAGGTACTTGCCCCGCCGACCGGCGGCGGTGAAACGGGCGCCGGTCGCCTCGGTTGCCGGTGTGAACTTGGCGCTGTGGTGCGATCCGGCCTCGAGCACGCGGGCCCCGAGAAGGCGCGGTGCCAACTGCCGGCGGACCGTTTCGACTTCGGGGAGCTCAGGCATGGTCGCCCGAACCGTAGTGGTCCGCTCGGACCACGCCCTCCGAAACGTCGACTCATTCAGGTCCGCTCTAAGACCGAGAGGATGGAGGGGTGGAGAAACGAATCGACGCGACGAAGCGAATCATCCTCGCAGCAGCGACATGTGTGGCTCTCGCGTCATGCGGATCGCTTCAGCCTGATGAGGTGGTGATCGCTGGCTCCCCGACGGGGCAGACCATCACGATCCCCGAGTCATCCGACGGCGGCAACAACGACGCCGGCGACACCGACGACGGCAATGCCGACGACGGTGATGCCGAGCAGATCGGCGATGCACCTGCCATCGACGCTCCGAGCACGACCGAACCGGAGTCGTCAGCCGGCGAACCGGCTCCGACCGAAGCGCCGTCCACGACGGAGGCTCCGGCCACCACGGAACCAACGACGACGGAGGCTCCAGCCACGGAAGCCACGACGACCAGCGAGGCTGCCATTGCGGCTCCGAGCTCGACGACCGCGACGGGCGATTCCGCCGACTCTGCCGATGGTGAGGTCGCCGTGCTCGGCGCTGCTCAAGTGCAGGACGACGATGACGAAGACGGCGCCGTGCAGGAACTTCCTCGCACCGGAGCCAACGAGGTCATGCTCCTGATCGCGATCGGCTGCGCCATGATCGTCGGCGGTCGTTCGCTCATCGATCTGGTCAATGCGATCGCTCGAGCCATCCAGCGCTCCGTCCCGCCTCGCCCAGCCCCGCCTCGCTGACCAACACCCCGCACCACAGCTGAGGAGCGCGGCCTGTTGCCGGCGTCTCAGTCGCTGGCGTGAACCTGTCGAGCCACCGCTCGACCCGATGCGATCGCACCGTTGATCGACGCGTCTCGTCGATGGTCACCCGCAAGCCAGATGCCATCGTCGAGGCGAAGTGTTGCTCGAGCATCGTGGCCGGGAAGCTGCTTCGGCTGTGCCTTCTCGATCCGGTCGACTCGAATCTGCGTCCAGCCGTCGACCTGATCGCCGAACCAGTCTGCGAGCTGTGCCCGCATGGCGTCCGGTAGGTCATCGTCGAGCGATGGAGCCGAGGCGACCATGAGCGCGCCACCGTTCGGGGCGTAGCCAGCGCTCACGTTGCTCATGACCACGAACGAGTTGATCGGGCTGGTGCCTTCGCCGTTGAGCACCAGCACGGGATCGTCGATCGGGGCCTGATCGGCTGCGAACCAAACGCTGGTGACGCCGTTCCAGCCCGGGTCGGCGATCCCGGTGAGCTCGGCGGCGGCCGAGACGTCGGTGGCGACGACGACCGCGTCCGCGTCGACGGTCGAGCCGTCAGCGAGGGTGACCGACGATGCCGTGACCGCCTGCACCGGGCTGTTGAGATGCAGCGTTCCGTCTCCGAGTCGGGCGGCGAGCTGGTCGGAGATCGCTCCCATGCCGTCGGCCGGCACGACGGCGTCGCCGGCCCCGAGCATGCGGAACACGAACTCGACGACCTGGCTCGAACCGGTGAGCTCGGGGTCGAGCGTGATGCCGGCGAACAGCGGCCGAAGGAACCGCTCGATCATCGAGTCGCTGAAGCCGGCTTTCTCGAAGCGGCTCTGTGCGGTGGTGCCGACCCCTCGCCACAGTGCTTCGATCGGCCCGCGGCTGACGGACACCCGCAGCGCGAGGATCTTGGCCTTGTCGAGCGGCGAACCAATGGGGGCCCGGAGTGTTGCCAGCAGCTGCCCTGGCTCGCGGATCGGATCGCCGAGCTGGTGGAACTCGCCGTCGGCGCGGACGTGTGCGCCGGCGGAGAACGCCTGGAGATCGAGCGCGTCATAGTCGAGGAGGTCTTGGGCTTCCGGATAGGCCTCGAGGAGGATCTGGAAGCCGCGGTCGAGCCGATAGCCGTCGACGACGTCGGTCCGGACCCGTCCGCCCGCTCCGTCGGACGCTTCGTGAATCTCGACATCGTGGCCGAGGGCCTCGAGATCGATTGCGGCCGCGAGGCCGGCCAACCCTGCTCCAACGATCACGACATGCACGGGACCTGTCTATCGGATCCCTGGTCTTCTTCGGAAGGCTGGGCGCGCGTCGGAAGCGTTGCCCCTCGCTCTGTTGGCGACGCGTCGGTCGACGCGTTCGGCCGTGTGCTCGCTCAGCTTCCCGTGTTTCGGGGTTTCCAGAGCGTCGGTGCTTCCTTCTGCAGGATCGGTGTCATGCCGTTGAGGTCGGTGATCCCGACCTGCGCTGCCGCCTTGATCTGCGCCAGCTTCAGGTTGAGCTTGTCGTCAGCCTGAGCCATTTCGATGGCGAGCATCGCCGCCTCGCGAAGGCGTCGGGGCCCGTTGTCGACACGGGGCCGGCCCGTCGATGCCGCCTTCTTGACCGGCTTCACGTATCCCTCGGGGCGCTTCCACCCGTACTTGCGGGCCCACCCGTTGACCTGGAGGTAGGGCCGGTTGCCGGTGAGCCCGAGGTCTTCAGCGATCTCGACCAGCTCGGCGCCATCGACCTCGAACGCGACCCGCGCCGCTTCGATCTGGTCCATCTCCTGAACGATCGAGCTCAGCGACTCGAGCGGGATGCCGAGCATGGCTGCGACCGCGTCAGCATCGTTGCCCTTGGCGAGCAGCGTCTCGGCGATCTTCAGTTCTGTCTTGCTGGGTTCGTTCATCGCCACGGTGCGAAGCTACCCCGCCACGGTTCACGTCGTCTCGTGCGAGCGACTCACCGTCGCTGAGTCGTCATCACCAGCGACGGCGATCGAGGCTCACCACAGGCCGAGTTGCTCGTCGTCGCTCAGGGGTTCGGGAAGCGGTCGGAGCTCGGGAACGAGTGCATTGACGGCGGCCCACAGGCGACGGGCGATCATCGGCGCCTCGGCGTTGTCCGGGGTGTGGGTGAAGACGTGGGGTGTCACCCCCCGGGTCACCCACTCCGCCAGCTTCGGTACCCACGGCGCCCAGTGCTCGAGATCGGCGTCGGCATCACGTTGGCCGATGAGACGCACGATCGGTTGGGTCGCGGTGGCGACGGGGCGCACCGGCACTCGCGGCTTTCGCTCCCATGCCTCCTTCTCCTCCGCCGTGATCGGGGTCGCGGTGAACAACGCTCGGCTGTCGAGCGTGACGCGGTCGACGCCGTGATGGGCCAGCAGGTCGTTCAGGGGCCGCTCGTTCTCCCCGCCGGCAAAGAAGTCGGGATGGCGCACTTCGACCGCCCAGTGGTGCGCGGTGGAGAGGTGGGCGAGGCAGTCGGCGAGAACGCCGAGATCATCGGGCCCGAACGAGGCGGGAAGCTGGAGCTGGATCGGACCGAGTCGGTCGTGGATGGGTGCCAGCACCTCGAGAAACGACTCGATCGGCTCCTCGACGTTGCGGAGTCGACGTTCGTGCGTGACGTGCTGGGGCACCTTGAAACAGAAGCGAAAGCCGCTCGGCGCCTGCTCCGCCCACTTGGTAACGGCGTCGGCAGACGGCTCCGCATAGAAGGTCGTGTTGCCCTCGACGGTCGTGCACCAGGTCGCATACGCCTCGAGCTCGCGGCCGGGCTTGGTCGATTCCGGAAAGTACGGGCCCACCCAGGCCCGGTTCGCCCACATCGGGCAACCGACGTACAGGGTCGGTTCCCCTGGAGCGGCTGGCTCGGGGTTCGGCGAGGCTTCGTTGTGCGGATCTGGAGGCGGCTGCATGGCGACTCCACATCGTTGCATCTCGGCTGCGACAATCGTCGACCATGGCCAAGCGAACCAAGCGACCCGAGTTTCGAAACTGGGCAGGCAACCAGGTCTGCATGCCGGCCGAGCGGTTGTGGCCGACCTCGACCCGCGAAGTGGCCGACATCGTCGGTCGGGCCTACGACAGCGGGCAGCGGGTCAAAGTGGTCGGCGCTGGTCATTCGTTCACCTCCGCAGCGCTCACCGACGGCGTGCTCTTGTCGCTCGACAAGATGGACCGGGTCGAGATGGTCGACGTCGAGAACCAGCGGGTGCTCGTCCAGGCCGGCATCCGCCTGTTCGATCTGAACGACCGATTGGCCGAGGTCGGCCTCGCCATGTCGAACCTCGGCGACATCGCCTACCAATCGATCGCCGGTGCGATCGCGACCGCGACCCACGGCACCGGCCTGAAGCTCGGCAACCTGGCCACCACGATCGTCGGCATGGAGATCGTGACCGGCACCGGGGAGACCATCTGGTGCGACGAGCGAGCGAACCAAGAACTGTTGCGCGTCGCCCGTGTCGGCGTCGGCGCGCTCGGAGCGGTGACCAAGGTGATGGTGCAGTGCGTACCGGCGTTCAACCTGCACGTGGCCGAGACGATCGAGCCTCTCGACGACCTTCTCGACGGCTACACCGAGAACATCGAGGGCAACGACCACTTCGAGTTCTTCTGGATGCCGGGGGCGAAGCGGGCGCACGTGAAGCGAAACAACCGGACGCTCCGAGCCGAGGATCCGCCCAATCGGGTCACGCACTTCACGAACAAGATCATCGGCGAGAACATCGCGTTCGACGCCTTGAACCGTGTCAACCGCCGTCGCCCTGGCGCGGTCCGCAAGGTGGCGAAGTATCTGCCCGGCGGCGTTGAGGCCGACTACGTGGGTCGCAGCGACAAGGTGTTCGCCTCGCCTCGCCACGTTCGCTTCTACGAGATGGAGTACGGGATGCCGGTCGAGGCGTTCCCCGAAGCCATGCGACGGGTGCGCGAGTTCGTGTCGACGCTCGGCATGCAAATTCTGTTCCCGATCGAGGCCCGTGTGTCGGCTGCCGACGACATCCCGCTGTCGACCGCCAACGGGCGCACGTCGTCGTGGATCGCCGCCCACGTCTACAAGAACACCTCCTACGACACGTATTTCAACGGCATCGAGAAGATCCTCGACGACTACGACGGGCGCCCGCACTGGGGCAAGCTCCATTTCCAGGACCATCGCACCCTCGAATCGCGCTATCCGGAGTGGGACGCGTTCGCCGAGACGCGGGCCAAGCTCGATCCCGCCGGCACGTTCAACAACGCCTATCTCGACCGAGTGCTCGGTCCGCTCGACTGACGTCGGGCCTCACGTGACGTCGGGCATCGCGTGATGCCGGGTATGGCGTGATGCCGGGTGGTCGCGTCAGCGACCCATTTCGAGTCCGCTGCCGTACAGGCTGAGGCGAGGTCCGCGCTTGGGTGCGGGGCCGCTGCTCTTGGCCAGACGGATCACCCGCCATCGGTGACCGGCGTATGGCTCGAGGAGCTCGAGCATGCGAGCGTCGTCCGCTCGCTCCTCCTTGGCCAGGAGCCAGGCCACCGTGTTTGGGATGTGGTAGTCGCCGACGGGGACGGCGTCGGCGTGTCCCATCGAGGTGGCGGTCACCATCGCTGCGGTCCAAGGCCCGATGCCTCGGATCCGTTGGAGGCGAGCCTGAGCCTGTTCGGGCGTGCGTTCGCTCAGGTCGCCGATCCGTCGGAGTTCTCTCGCCACCCGAATCAGCGTTTCCGCCCGTTTGCGTTCGACGTTCAGCGGATGGAAGTCGGCGTAACCCATCTCGGCAACGGTCTCCGGCGGCGGGAGGATCCAGCCCTTCTTCGGTCCCGGTGCCGGGTCGCCATGGGCGCGGGCCAACGCCTTTCGGCTCTTCTTGGCATGAAACGTCTGGACCTTCTGGCCGAACACTGCGCCGACGATTGCGTCCCAAGGGCGGTCCGTCCTGGCCATGAGGAACGGCCGCTTCTGCCAGATCTTCGCCAACTCGCCCGTCGGCTTGAATCCGGTCAGGTCGTCATCGGCGCCGAGCAGCTTGGGCGTCTGCTCGAG
>CALLIQ010000695.1 GCA_938008925.1 uncultured Acidimicrobiales bacterium | reverse complement strand
CCCGCTGGACACAGCGGCGATGAGCCACACACCCCACAGCAGGTACCAGGGTTGCGTGGTCGGGTGCACGAACGTGGCGAGCACGAGGCACCAGCCGAGCCCGGCCGGCCCGACGTGACGGCCGTCGATGAGGACCCATCCAACGACGACCGCCGCGAGCACGAGGGCGAGGAATCGCACCGCACCGAGCACAGCCTCGAGATCGGATCCGGTCACGACCTGCACGATGCCGCCGGTGATTCTCGTGATGCTGAGATACGAATCGACCGGCTCGGTGGCGAGGATCGCGTCGACCCAACCGAACCCCCAACCCGTAATCTGGCCTGCGAGAACGACGACACCGATCGTGAGACCAGCCGATCCGGCAAAGCGGAGGACGCGACGACGCCATCCGAGCGCGGCGACGATCCACGGCCACGCGATGAACACCGCGCCGAGCACCGCGGGCACCTTGATCACCGCGGCAATCGCGCATGCGATGATCCCGATCGTTCGAGCAGCACCGCCCGCGTCTGACCGGGTACCGATCGCGACACCGGCGAGGAGCAGGGCGACCATGACCGACTCGTTGTGAGCGCCCGACACGAGGTGCAGCATCACGAGCGGACTGCCGACGCTCATCACCAACGCGTCGGAGGGGTCACGGCCAAAGCGCCGAGCGAGGTCGACGATCGCGATGGCGGCGACGACCACGCTGAGGATGGACAGGGCACGGAACGCGAGGACCGACCCGACCCCGCCGTCGGTGTTGTCGGCGACGGTCGATGAGATGGCGACGAACACGGGACCGTAGAGGACCGGGGAGCTTCGATAGAGAGGGTCGACCGCGTCGAGGACGGGATCGTCGCCGAGACGATCGGGACCGTTGACGTAGACGTCGTGCCCCTCCGCCGCCAGGGCGCCCTGCGCGGTGTAGGCGTAGACGTCGCGGCTTCCGAGTGGAGGACCGATCGCGAACGGGAGCGCCCACACGACCGCGACGAGCGCGACGGCGGCGATCGGCGCGCCGTGCGCAACGACGTGGCGGCGCAGCGCCAACCAAATCCACACCAACGCCAACATCCCGCCGTAGAACAACGCAAGCGCCAGAAGCAGATCGCCTCGCGGCGTGACGGGGACATCCGGGATGGACCACAAGGTGGGACCGTCACCGGCAGCTCGGCCTGGACCGCCGGCGCCGGCGAGCAACCCGCCGAGCACGACGGTCGCCGAGGCGATCACACCCGCGCATCCGAGGCGCACGAACGCCGGATCGGCCCGCTCCACGGAGATGAATGGTAGCCCTCGGCTCGCCACACGCCCTTGACACTCCAATTCCTTTCATTTACGTTCTTTTACACCTTATTGCGCTCAATGGGCGCCGAACTCATCAGAAGAACCACACGTGAAGGAATCCCCATGGCACTGCTCGGCGCACAACTCGACGACCTGGACAACCTCGCCACCCGCCTCACCGGCACGGCCGCCGATGTCGAAACGGCACGAACGGGAGCCGTCACGCTCACGAGCGACGTGGTCGGCGACGTCACGGCTGCAGCCGACCGGGCCCACACCCGGATCGGCGTCGAGATGGGCAACCTCGAGCGTTCGGTCGCCGACGCCGTGACCACCGCCGACGCCACGCAGTGGACCGGCTCGAACGCCGAGGAGTTCCGCGGCGCGGCTGCCGAGTTTCGCGCCGCCATCGTCCGGTCGGAGACGGCGACGAACGAGGCGTTCGAGTCCTTCCGCGCTTCGGTGGAGTCGATGTCTGCGGCGCTCGACGAGTACGTGAGATCGCTGAGCGGCTCGCTCACCGACGCAGGGGCGGCAGCGGAAGCCATGTCTCGTGCGGTCTCCGATCAGCGCACCAACCTCGACAACGTGATGAACACCGGCCTCTCCTACCGCTGATCATGCCGACCTCGAACGACTTCGATCTCGCCGCCTCGGAGTTCGAAGCGGCCGCAGACGAGGCCAGCCGGCTCCTCGTCGGAACGGCCGACCTCGCCGGACCGTCGACACTCTCCGGCGGCACGCTCACCCTGCTGACGAGCGCCACGCTCGACGTCGCCGACCGCACCGCTTCGGCGGTGGCCGACGAGCTGCGTCAACTGGCCGACACGTGCCGCGAACGGGCCGAGACGTGTCGACAACACCTCGATGCGCTCGCTCGTCACGACCGCGAGGTCAGGCGGTGGGCCGACGCTCGAGATGGGCTCCCTCCGGGCGAGCCGGTTCCGCCTCGGCCGATCCGACCGCCGTCGCCCGCACCGTGGGTCGAGGTCTGAGTCGATGGCAGAGACCGCTTTCGACTCCAGCGGAGCGATGGTGTCGATCGACCCCGATGCGGTCCACGACCTCGCCGGCGCCCTCGACACGATCGCGCGCTCGGCTTCGGACCTCACGATCGACGTCGCCGTTGCGACGACACGGTCCGGGCTGTGGAGCCCGGCTGGCTCCCGGCTCGACGAGGTCGACGACGAGCTGACGATGCTCGCCTCGATCCTCACCGATCGGGCGTTGTTGGCTTCGGGATTCCGACTGAGCCTCGACAACCCCCACACCGCACAGCTCGCCCTCTGGGAGTCGATCACCGATGGCGTCGGAGCCGATGCGCCGATCGCCGGCGACATCGCGTTGCGCCTGATCCTCGATCACGGGGCTGACACCGACGGGAACGGGTTCGCCACGATCGACGAGCTGGAGGCGGCCGCCGTCGACCCGACCACCCCGCGCTCGGTTCGCGAGGCCATCCAGGCGATCGTCGGTGACCACGACCTCATCGGACGCATCATCACAAACGACGACGGCAACCAACCGTTCACTCCCGGAATCCACCTGGCGGCCGTCGAGCAGTGGCTGGTCGAGAACGAGGCGATGCGAGCCGAGATCGAGTCCGCCGACTCGATCGACCAGTCGGTGCAGATCGACGCCATCAACCGCCGCATCTTCGCCCACGACCCTCCCGGGGCCCGGGCCTTCCTCGCC
>CALLIQ010000694.1 GCA_938008925.1 uncultured Acidimicrobiales bacterium | reverse complement strand
CCTCGAGATCGTCGGGCATGACCGGGTCGATGGAAAAGCCATCGCCCGTCCGCGTGCCTCCGGCCGCGATGTCGACGCCTCGCAGGCTCCAGGCGGCGGCGCAGCGAGGCTCAGCCAGCACGAGGGAGCGCAAAAGCGTGCCCGGTCCGGTTCCCGCGTCGATGACGGGGAATGTCGCCGGCTGGCCGAGATCGTCCCAGACACCGTCGAGCCATCGGGCGACGACGGCACCGAACAACGGCCCGACCTCGGGGCTCGTGATGAAGTCGCCCCGGCGACCGGCAACGCCACGTCCCGACGCGTAGAAGCCGTCGGGCCCGTAGAGGCAGCGGTCCATGTAGTGATCGAAGCGTTCAGCGGCCGTCATCGGCGCCGAGTGTAGAGACGGCCGCCGATCGGCAACGAACGCACGCCAACCGTCTCACCACTCTCTCACCGGTTCTGGAGGCTCACCGCGCCGCTCGCCTCGTTCTGGAGGCTGACCGCGCCGAGAACGGCGCGTACGGTCTCCAGAACAACCGGCGCGGCGCGCAGAGTCTCCAGAACGCCGGGCGCAGCGCGATCGGTCTCCAGAATGGGAGGGCGAGCGCGTGTGCGAACTTAGGGCAGCGCGACGTTGACGAAGTCGGTCATCTCGCTGACCACGCCCGGCAGGACGCCGGTGACGATGGTGACGGCGAGGGTGATGCCGACTGCGGCGGCGAGCGACGGCGGGATCGAGATCGGGCTCTCGTCACCGTCGGGCGCTGGCATGAACCACATCTGCTTGGCGATCGCCAGGTAGTAGAAGGCGGCGATGACCGAGTTGACGGCGGCGACGACGGCGAGCGAGATGCCACCGACCTCGTTGCCCTCGGTGAGCACACGGAAGACCTCGAACTTGGCCCACCAACCACCGACCGGCGGAATGCCGGCGAGCGAGAAGAGGAAGAAGGTCATGGCGACCGTGAGGCCCGGCGCGTACTGGAACATGCCGCCGTAGCTCGAGATCTCGGCCGAGCGGGTCTTGCGGGCGGCGATGATCACGACGGCGAAGGCGCCGAGGTTCATGGCGGCGTAGACCACGAGGTAGGTGACGACCGCCGACGTCGCACGATCTTCGAGACCGCCGTAGACCGCCAGTGGAGCGAGCATGTAGCCCGCTTGGGCGACACCGGAGTAGGCGAGCATGCGCACGAGGTTGGTCTGGCGCAGCGCGATGAGGTTGCCGACGGTCATCGTGAGCGCCGACAGCACCCACATGAGCGGCTCGACGACCTCGGACTGGCCGGGGAACGCAACGATCACGACGGTGATGAGGGCGACGAAGCCCGCTGCCTTCGAGGCGACGGCGAGGAACGCCGTGAGCGGCGTGGGTGCGCCCTCGTAAGTGTCGGGTGCCCAGGTGTGGAACGGGACGGCGGAGACCTTGAACCCGAACCCGATCACCGTGAACACGATGGCGAGCGTGATGACCGGCCGCGACTCGCCGATCGAGATCGCATCGGCGACCTGGTCGAGGCGGGTTCCCCCACTCAAGCCGTAGAGCAGCGACATGCCGTAGAGGAGGATCGCCGAGGCGAACACACCCATGAGCATGTACTTCAGGCCGGCCTCGTTGGACTTGAGGTCACGCTTGCGCCAGGCGGCCATGAGGTAGGCGGGGATCGAGACGAGCTCGATGGCGACGAAGATCGTGACGAGGTCTCGGGCCGAGGTCATCACCAACATGCCGAGAACGGACGCGGAGATGAGCTGGTAGTACTCCGAGTCGTAGTAGTCGCCCTCGCTCATGTAGTTCGTGGAGAGCAGAACGATCACGTAGCCCGAGAGCAAGAACAGGCCCTTGAGCACCAGCGAGTAGTTGTCGACGACGTAGGCGCCGTCCCACATCACGCGGGGAAGGTCTTCGTTCTGGGTCCACAGCGTGAGAACCGGAACCATGGCGACCAGGAACACCAAGCTGGTGAGCGTCGGCATGTACCGGCGAGCCCGCTCGAGGAAGATCAGGTCGATGACCGTGACGAGCGCGCCACCACCGAGCAACAACAGCTCGGGCGACACCGCGTGCCAATCGATCTCAGGGCGATCGATCGCTTGGGCGAGCAGGGCGGACAACATCAGCGACTCTTCTCCGGACTACTTGCTTGCCGCGGCTTCGGTGATGGCGTCGGCAAAGCCGCTCACCGCACCGTCGCTGAGGTCGAAGATGATGTTGGGAACGAAGCCGAAGAGGACGATGAGCACGAGCAGCGGCACCCAGGCGATCCACTCGGTCATGACCATGTCGTGGATCTCGGGATCGTCTTCGAACTCCTCCGACGGCGTACCGAAGGCGGTGCGCTGAAGGAGCCAGAGGAGGTAGCCGGCGGCGAGCACGGTGCCGAGCGCTGCGATCACCATGTAGACCCGGAACAGGGTGACGTTGAGATCGCCGTTGGGCTGGTAGGCCGCGAGGATCGCCGGGAACTCACCCCAGAAGCCGGCGAGGCCGGGAAGGCCGAGCGAGGCCATGACGCAGAAGCCGAGGATCCAACCCATCTTCGGGGCCTGGACCAGCAGTCCGCCGAGGCGACTGATCTCGAGGGTGTGGTAGCGGTCCTTCACCGAACCGGCGATGAAGAACAACATGCCGGTGATCAGGCCGTGAGCGACCATGCCGAAGATGGCGGCGTTCATGCCGAAGTCGGTGAGGGTGGCGATGCCGAGCATCACGTAACCCATGTGGGCCACCGAGGAGAACGCGATCAGGCGCTTCATGTCGGTCTGGGCCAGACAGCCGAGGGCACCGTAGATGATGCCGATGACGGCGAG
>CALLIQ010000693.1 GCA_938008925.1 uncultured Acidimicrobiales bacterium | reverse complement strand
CGCTCGTCGTACTCGCCGACGTAGGTGAGGATCGGTTGCCGATCGGCCGGTGGCGTATTGAGCAGCGACAGGTCCCGGATGCCGGTCAGGCTCATCTCGAGCGTTCGCGGAATCGGTGTGGCAGTGAGGGTGAGCACGTCGACGTTGGTCTTGAACTGCTTGATTGCCTCTTTGTGAGAGACGCCGAAGCGTTGCTCCTCGTCGATGACGAGCAGCCCGAGGTCCTTGAACGCGATGTCATCGGACAGCATCCGATGCGTGCCGATCAACACGTCGACATCGCCCGCCTCGACGTCGGCGACGACCTTCTTCGCCTGGGCGTTGGTGAGGAAGCGACTCAGCACCTCGACTCTGACCGGATAGGGGGCGTAGCGATCGCTGAAGGTCTGGAAGTGCTGTTGCGCGAGCAGCGTCGTCGGCACGAGCACGGCGACCTGCTTGCCGCTCTGCACCGCCTTGAATGCCGACTGCACCGCGACCTCGGTCTTGCCGAAGCCGACGTCACCGACGACGAGGCGATCCATGGGAGTCGGGCTCTCCATGTCGTCCTTGATCGATGTGATCGCCTCGGCCTGGTCCGGGGTCAGCTCGTAAGGGAAGGCGCCGGCGAGCTCGTGTTGCCACGGCGTGTCGGGCTGAGCGACCACACCCTCGGTCGCCATGCGCGTCTGGTACAGCACGACGAGTTCCTGAGCGATCTCGGCGACTGCGGACCGGACCTTGGCCTTCGACTTTGCGAAGTCGGCGCCGCCGAGTCGGTGCAGGCTCGGGGAGTCACCGCCGGTGTAGCGGCGGATGAGGTCGATCTGATCCGACGGGACGTAGAGCTTGTCGTCGCCTCGGTAGTCGAGCATGAGATAGTCGCGCTCGTGGCCGCCGATGGCTCGCTTGACCATCCCGGAGAAGCGGCCGACACCGTGCTGGTGATGGACGATGTAGTCGCCGGGCGAGAGATCGTCGAAGAACCCTTCGCTCTGACGCTTGCGGGGCTTCGCCCGCCGGTGGGCGCGCCGACGGCCGGTCAGCTCGGCCTCGGTGATGACGGCGAGCCCGACGTCGGCGAGCACGAACCCACGCTCGAGCGGAGCGACGACGAGGTGCCCACCGGGCGTGAAGACCTCGGGGATCGACTCGCCGTGGTCAGTCGGGTGGACGCCCCACTCCGAGAGTAGGTCGGCGACGCGGCCGGCAGAGCCGCGACCGTCGGCACACACGACGACGCGGGCGCCGTCGCTCAGGAGCTTCTGGAGGCGTGCGGCGAGCGCCTCGCCAGGCTCGTCCCAGCCAGACGCAGCGACGACGGCGACATCGGGCGACTCGGGGATGGCGGTTGCGGTGACGACCGGCGCGGTCGTCGTGGCCAGCAGGCGCTCGAAGTCGAGATGGAGGCGGGGGAAGTCGTGGGCCTTGGCCGCCTCCTCACCCTCGTCGTCGCTGATCGCGCCCCACGTGCGGGCGAGCGTGATGGCGAGATCGGCCTCTTCAGCGAGCAGGTCGGCGCCGCGGTCGCGCATACGGCGAGGCTCGATGAGCACGACCATGGCATCGGGGCCGAGGAGGTCGGGCAGAACGCGCTCGGTCTCACAGAGCCACGGGAGCCACGACTCCATTCCGTCGAAGTGCTGGCCTTCCGACAGGCGCTCCCACTGTTCACGACCCCACGGGGCCGCGGCGATGAGTCGCTCGGCTCGCTCCTGGATCTCCTCGGTCGGGAGCAGCTCTCGACACGGGTAGATCTCGACCTCCGCGATGTCGATGGTCGAGCGCTGGTCGGCGATGTTGAAGAAGGTCAGCCGATCGACCTCGTCGCCCCACAGGTCGATCCGGACCGGACCGTCGGCAGTCGAGGGAAAGACGTCGACGATGGAACCGCGGATGGCAACCTCACCGCGATGTTCGACCTGCGGCTCGCGGCGATAGCCAGCCATGACGAGGTCGGCGACGAGCTGCTGAGGATCGACCTGATCTCCGCTGCCGATGATGATCGGATCGACTTCCTCGACGTGCGGGCCGAGGCGCTGGATCAGGGCCCGAACCGGGGCCACCACGACCTTCGGAGTCGTCGCTGGATCGCTGATTCGATGCAGCGTTCGCAGCCGCTGGCCCATCGCTTCGATCGAGGGGCTGACCCGCTCGAACGGGAGGGTCTCCCATGCAGGGAACGATGCAACCTCGTCGTCGCCGAGGAACCGCTGGAGGTCGCGGGCGAGTCGGTCGGCTTCGGTCGTCGTCGGCACTGCCACCAGCACCGGGGCACGCCCGGCACCTGCGACCAGGCCGGACACGGCGATCGCTCGAGCCGGCTCGGGCACGGCCAGGACCGAAACCGAGCGACCGATCACGCGCTCGAGCGATGGGTCCGAGGCGACGAGATCGGGAAGACGACGGAAACTCACTCCGGCAGGCTACGGCCCCGATCCAGCAGCCAGTCGGGCCGGGGCACCACTCGTGAGAGGAGGTCAGGCCCCTCGGGTTCGAAAGCGGCCGATGGCACCCACGGCCGACCCGATCGCCACGGCGAGGGCAACACCCAACGCGATCCCCGCGCCGTTGGCGACGAGGTCGAAGATGTCGGGGCTTCGGCTCGTGCTGAGGTAGCTCTGGCCGACCTCGATCCCCGCCGACACCGTGAACAGACACAACGCCAGGAAGGCCGGCGTGGTGCGGCGATGGAAGGCCCACCAACCGATCAGACCAGCGAGAAACCACAAGACAAGATGGCCGGCGGTGTCGAATGCGACCGGGACGTCGCCACGATCGATCAAGTCATAGCCCGATCGCTGCTCGACCCGCTGCCCAACGCTTCGAACTCGCCGCAAGATCGCCTGGGTCGTACCGGGCGCTCGGTCGGCGAACGACAGCACACCAACCGCGCCGGCGAGGCCGGTGAACGCCGTGGCCGGAAGCCAACGGGAGCGGGTGAGTGTGTCGATCGACATCGCCACCCACGGTAGGGCACCGATCACCCGTAGCGGGCTCGCGAGATGTGCAGATCTCTTGCAGGCGTCGCTCGGCGACGAGTGTTTCCGATGCCGTGGTCAGGTGCGCCGGTTGACGACGTTCATGGCGGCGTCGACGCCGTCGGTGAGCACGAGCTCGACCGCGTCGAGCGTGGCGTCGAGGGCGGCCTCGAGCTTTGCCGCGTCGGCCTTGCCCGGTCGTCGCAGGACGTAGTCTCGTCCAGCCTGCGAAGGCGGCGGCTTGCCGACCCCGATCCGGAGTCGGATGAAATCGGTCGTTCCCACATGCTGGGTGATCGACTTGAGGCCGTTGTGGCCGGCCATTCCCCCACCCTGCTTCAGCTTGATGCGACCGGCGTCGAGGTCGAGCTCGTCGTGGATCACCAGCAGGTTGTCGCCGGTGTCGATGCCATAGCGGCGGGCCAAGAGCCGAACCGACTCACCAGAGTTGTTCATGAAGGTCTGCGGGAACGCCACGGCGACCCGCTTGCCGGCGATGTGGACCTCAGCGACGAGGGCTCGTTCCTTGCTCTTCTTGAGCTGCGAACCGCCTCGGGTCGCCATGAGATCGACCGCGTCGGCGCCGATGTTGTGGCGCGTGCCGTCGAACTCGGACCCGGGGTTGCCGAGTCCGATGACGAGCAGATCCGCCGGGGTACCCCGGCGTCTCGATTCGCCCGGGCGTCGTGAGAGCAAAGCCATGCATCGCCTCCCGAACGACCGGAGCGAGCCTGCTACTCGCTGGACTCTTCGGCGTCGTCGCCACCGGCATCGCCGGCTGCTTCGGTTCCCTCTTCGCCCTCTTCGCCCTCTTCGCCGGCTTCCTCGTCGCTCTTGAGTCCACGAGGCACGACGGGAGCGGCCACGGTGATGTTCATGCTGACCTTGGTCGTCACGCCCTCACCGAGGTCGAGGTCGCCAAGCGCAAGGCGCTGGTCGAGCGTCATCGAGGAGATGTCGGCATCGATCTGGTTCGGAATGCGGTACGGGTTGCAGAGCACCTTGAGCTGGTGCATCTTCTGCTCGATGATCGCGCCGGCATCGGCGACGGCTTCGGACTTGCCGACGAGGACCACGGGCACGGTGATGGTGACCTTGGTGTTGTCGTCGACGCGCATGAAGTCGGCGTGGGTCACGGTCCGCTTGATCGGATCCCGCTGGATCGACTTCACGATGACCTCTTCGGAGCTGCCTTCGACGTCGAGCGTGAAGATCGTGTTGAGGCCAGCGTCGCCCTTGAGGGCGTCGCGCAGCTCGGTGTAGGTCACGTTGACGTTGACGGGATCCTTACCGAGGCCATAGAGGACACCGGGGAGCTCACCCTGCTCGCGCAGGCGGTTCGAGTTTCGGCTCCCGGTGGAGCGTCCGGTTCGGGCAGTGACGACGGTCGACATGGCAATCCTCGAGAAGGGTGAGCGCGCAGCTGGCGCTCTCGATCAACCCGGCAGGGTATCTGCACGATGCGCGATTTCGGTGCGCTCAGCCGGATCGGTTTCGGACGAGATGTCCGGCTCGTTCCAGCCGGTCAGTTCTGGTTCTGACCGTCGAAGATCGAGCTGACCGAGCTGTCCTCGAACACGGCCTTGATCGCGTCTGCGATCAGCGGGGCCACCGACAGCACCTCGAGCTTGTCGAACTGCTTCTCGGCCGGCATCGGCAAGGTGTCCGTCACGATGACCTTGTCGAGCACCGAGTTCTTGAGCCGGTCGATCGCCGGTCCGGAGAACACACCGTGCGTGGCCGCAGCGGTGACGGACTTGGCGCCTCGCTCGACGAGGAGTTCGGCCGCCTGACAGATCGTCCCGGCGGTGTCGATCATGTCGTCGATCAGGACACACACGCGGCCCTCCACTTCACCGACGATGTCCTTCGCCTCGACCTGGTTCTTCACGCCCTTGAGACGACGCTTGTGCACGATGGCGAGGTCGGCGTGCAGCTGCTGGGCGTAGCGCTCGGCGACCTTCACTCGACCGGCGTCTGGCGACACCACGACGAGATCGTCGCCGTAGTTCTTCAGGTGGTCGACCAGGATCGGCATCGCGACCAGGTGATCGAGCGGGCCATTGAAGAAGCCCTGGATCTGACCGGAGTGCAGGTCGATCGACACGAGACGCGACGCACCGGCAGCGGCGAACAGGTCGGCCATGAGGCGAGCCGTGATCGGTTCGCGGCCTTCGGACTTGCGGTCTTGGCGGGCGTAGCCATAGCAGGGCAGCACGGCGGTGATCCGCTTCGCCGATGCACGGCGGGCGGCGTCGACCATGATCAGGTGTTCCATGATCGAGTCGTTGAGCGAACGGCCGTCGAGCGAACCGTGGCTCTGCAGGATGAACACGTCGGAGCCTCGCACCGACTCGGCGAACCGGCAGTGCGTTTCGCCGTTGGCGAACTGGCTCAGGTGGGCTTCGGTCACCTCGATCCCGAGTCGGGCGGCGACATCGTCGGCGAGCTCGCGGTTGTGTCGCCCGGCGAAGAGATGCAGCGTCTTCGTCGTGACCGATTGAATAGGTTCCACCCTGGGTCTCCTGTGCAGGCCGGGACCTCGGCACGAGGCCGATTGCTACCCCTCAGTCTCCGGCACGGGCAGCATAGAACGGTCCGGTCGACGTGCCATCAACGAGTTCGGATCCCGGCTCCAACACGGCGAACGGTCCGACGTTGCAGTTGTCGCCGATGCTCGAGAGTCGAGCCATCGTCTTCTCGACGACGCTGTCACGACCGACCGAGCAACGGTCGAGGCGAGTGTCTGGACCGATCTCGCAGCCGTCGCCGATCACGGTCGTTCCCTGCAGAATCGTGCCTGGGAACAAGGTGACGTCGACGCCGAGCGAGACGGTCGCATCGATGTAGGTGCGCTCCGGGTCGATCATCGACACACCGTGATCGAGCCAGCGAAGGTTCGTTCGGCGACGCAACTCCGCCTCGGCCTCGGCGAGGAGGCGGCGATCGTCGACGGGACGAAGGTCGGTGAGCACATCGACGACGGGTGCGGCATCGACCGGATGGCCGGACTCGGCGAGCACGCCGACGAGATCGACGAGGCGGTACAGACCGTCGACCGTGTCGGGACGCGTCCGCCGGATCGCCGGGGCGAGGAGCCCACGCCGAACGATGTAGACCCCGAGCCCGATCTCGTCACCGTCGACTTCGGCACCGACCAGTTCGATCGAGCGGATCACCGCGTCGACTCTGCCGTGACGATCTCGGGTGATGCGAGGGTGGTCGCCCGGGTCGTCGACGTGAGCGGACAGCACCGTGCACACGGCACCCGAGGCCCGGTGATGATCCACCATGCGCTGCAGCGTGCCGGCTTCGAGCAGCGGAAGATCGGCCGGCATGACGATGACGTCGCCGTCGTCGTCGAAGTCGTCGAAACCGGACAGACCGATCAGTGCGGCGTCGGCCGGACCGCGATCGATGCGCTGCTCGACGAAGTTCATGGTGAGCGCCGGTGGATCCTCGAGCACTCGCTTCGACACCCAGTCGACCATCGGACCGGTCACGATGTTGACCCGGTCGACGCCGACGGACTCGAGCGTGTCGAGCGTGTAGCTGAGCATCGGACGCCCGCACAGCAGATGGATCGGCTTCGGACGCTCGGATCGCATGGGGGCGCCGGAGGCGGTGGCGATCACGAGTGCCGACAAAGGGGGGCTCGTCGACGACATCTGGAGAAATCTAGCGGCTCCCTCGGCTGGGCTCGAACCAGCGACCTACGGATTCAAAGTCCGGTGTTCTACCAACTGAACTACGAGGGAACGGGCCGTGACGGCCCATCGGAGCGTTCCGCCGCCGAGGCGATCGAATCAAACCGACGTCCCGGGACGATAGCGGCAGAGGACATGGCCTCCGTGGAGATTCGACCTTGGCCAGAACCGGGTGGCTTCGACACCTGTGCCGGTGCCCTGAACCTTCACCCAGGACACCGGCTGCGCTGTCCACGGATGAAGGTGGGAACGCTTCACGAAAGCGAAGCATCCCTCCACAGCAGCACGCTTCAGAGCCTCGGATTTGCGTCGGCGATCATGAGTGCTCTCGGTCAAGCGCAGCCACCCGCCGAACTGAACCGTCGGAGATCGTGGCCATCTCCGTGAACCCCGCTAGCCTCGGCCGCCTTATGGGATCGCTGATCAAGAAGCGCCGCAAGCGCATGCGCAAGAAGAAGCACCGCAAGCTCCTGAAGCGCACGCGCGTCCAGCGCAGAAACAAGAAGTAGCCAACCGAGACCTGCACCCGTTCGGCGACGAGCGGGTCAGCTCCGAGCGTCTGGAAACCACCCCTGTGGGGTGGTTTTCGTCGTTACGCATCGATCGCCCAGCAGCTCGTGGTCGACGACATGGTGATGCCCGTCGACGAACCACGTCGACCCGCTCCCGGCCAACGACGGCATCTGACCCGTCGCTTCGGCGAGCGCATCACGCCATCGGGCGAGATCGGGGGCGACGACCAGGGCCGCCGGTTCGAGATCGTTGACCCCGTGCTCGTTGAACGGGCCGCCGAGCTCGTCCCACGCCCGAAACACAGTCGGGGTCGGACAGGCGATCGGCGGCGTCACGAGCGTCAGATCTCGGGCTTCGAACGGCAACGGTTCGAGCACTTCGCCGATGCCGGTGACACGAGCGCGGCCTCCCTCGATGCAGAACGGGATGTCGGCGCCGAGGGCGCCTGCCGCAACCCGATCCTGAAACCCGGCCCAACGCAACACCGCGCCGGCATCGGATGAGCCGCCACCGAGGCCCGCCTGGGACGGGATCCGTTTGGTCAGGTGGATGGCCGCCGTTCGCCCGGCGAGCACCAAAGCTCGGTTCACGAGGTTCTCAGGGCCGGTCGAGATGTCGGATCCGCCGCCGCTCACGGTCAGCCCGTGGCCGGACGGGTCGATGTCGAGGGTGTCGTGGAGGTCGAGGGTGACCATCTCCGCGTCGATCAGGTGGAAGCCGTCGTCTCGCAAACCCGTCATCCGCAACGACAGCGTCAGCTTTGCGGGAGCGACGACGGTCACCGGCGACCGATCGTCATCGGAGTCGTGCCGGTCGGGGGCGTTCTCGTTCACCGTTCGACCCTAATGGTGCGGCGCAGCCCTACCCG
>CALLIQ010000692.1 GCA_938008925.1 uncultured Acidimicrobiales bacterium | reverse complement strand
CGAGGGTCGACCCAACGGTGGTCGGTGTGCTCGCTGCTCTGCACGACCTCACCCTCGACCTCGCCCCGGAAGCTGAGCTGCAGGAAGTCCTGTCCGTAGATCCACATCGGGTAGCAGCCGACCATGGTCGGCTCGCCGACGAAGGTGAGCCCGGTCTCTTCGAGCAGCTCTCGCCTCAGCCCTTCGTAGGGTGTCTCACCGGGATCGACGATGCCGCCGGGCATGAAGTACTGGCCAGCCATCGCGGTGCCTTCGGCCCGCTTCATCAGCAAGATCTGGCCATCTCGTTCGGCGTAGATGACCGTGGCCAAGGCGTACCGATCGAGCTCGATCCGGTTCTCGATCTCGGGTGACAATCGGTCGTCGCTCATGGCGGTCACGCTAACCGGAGCCCGCGAGCGACTCGGCTATTGGATGGAGCGGCCGCCGCCGATCGCACCCGACAGCGGCGACCAGGTGACGTGTTCGCCGCGGGCGACGAGCGAGGAGGTGCGCTCGTCCTCGGCCACCTGCACCCAGATCCCCGACTCGCCACCGATCGTCCCGGCGAATGCGAACCCCAGCCCGTCGCCCGACCAGCGGTGATGGCTCTGCGCGTACTGCTCGAAGAACGGGAGATAGCTGCTGACCTCGAGCTGGCTCGGTAGGTGCGCCGGCGTTGCACTGAAGATCTGCTCGTCCCAGAAGAACCAGCGGAACGCCGACGCCTGCTGAACGGGCTGCTGGCTCGACGTCTGGGTCGATGCCTCGCTCGATGCTTGCCTCGCGTCGAACGAGATCTGCTCGAAACCGCTCGCCGTCTCCGGGCCGAGAATCGCCAACCGATCGCTTCCCGGACTCCACTCCCAGGCCAGCGCGTTGCGTTGCAGGGCGATCGTCTCGTCGCCGGTCTCGACGTCGAGCACATACAGCGGTGGCAGGTCGGCGTCTGGACTGCCGGGGGTTCCTGCGGCGCGATAGGCGATCTTCGTGCCGTCCGGGCTTGCCACGAACTGGATCGGACCCGACGTCTCGACGAGCAGCTCGGAGGCGCCGGTTTCGAGGTCGATGCTGAGCAGACCGCCGTCTGCGGCGCCGACGATGGTCGTCTCATCGAGCCATGCTGGCGCCGTGAAGGTGATCGTCGGCCGCAACACGGCGTCTGGTTCGGCACCGGTCGACGGCGGCTCGAAGACGAACACCTGGCCCTGTGTTCCCCCGAGCGTGCCTCCAACGTGTGCGAGGACGCGCTCGCTGTCGGCTGCCCAGGAGACATAGAAGGGTTGGCCCTCGGCGAATGGTTCGAGTCCATCGCCGACCGTCGCCACGCCCGCTTCGACCCCCGGCTCCGGCGCGTTGCGGAGGTAGGCGAGCTTCGTGCCATCCGGCGCCCACTGCATGTAGAAGATCGGATTGCCGTCGTCAGAGGCGACGACGATCTCGTCGGGCTCCTCGCCACCGAGCACCGAGACCGTCACCTCACCCGGATCGATCGTCGCCCACGCGAGCCGGGCCCCGTCGACCGACCAGATCGGTTGCGAGGCCACGACCTCACGCACCGACTGTCCGTCGACGATCGCGCCGCCGGTCCCATCGGGATTCGCGACGGTGACATCGCCGCCATCGACGATCGCCAGCTGACCGCTGAGCTCACTGAGCGCGGGGTGAATGCGAGGCGCGGCCGGTGCGTCTTCGTCGTCTCCGAGGCCGCCGGACTCGTCGTCTTCTTCGCCGCCCGGGCCCTCGTTCGACTCGCCGAGTGTCGCCTCGTCGGCGCGGTCTTCGATCTCTTGCCCGCTCTCGTCGTCACCGCTCGAACACGCCGCTGCGACGAGAGACAAGACCACCAAGAGGAGGAGGGTGAGACGGCGCAAGGTCCTCAAACGTACGCCAGGCGCGGTCGGGTTCGTCTGCACGGAGCGGCGAGATCTTCGGGCACCGACTCGAACCAACACTTTGATGGTTGGACGGCCCGGTCCTAACGTTCGCTGGTCATGGACGAACCCGGTGAACCGATCAGCTACTCGGCCCGCATCCGAGCGCTCGCTGACGAGGCGCCAGACGCGCCGCTGCTGACCGTCGGCACCGCAGACGCGGCCGAGACGCTCAGCCGTCGAGACTTCGACGAAGCGACGAACCGCATGGCTCGCCATCTCGCCGCACTCGGCGCCGGCGAGGGCGACTTCGTCACGGTCGCCGAGCCGAACTCCGTTGAGTTCATGGTGGCTGCCGCCGCCTGCTGGAAGATCGGGGCGACGCCGCAGCCGGTGTCGTCACGGCTCCCCGGCCGAGAACTCGACATGATCATCGAGCTCGCCGACTCCGCCGTCGTCGTCGGCGTCGACCCGACCGACCCAGACGACAGCCGGCCCTACGTCCCACAGGGTCACCGGCCGAACGATCTCGACGGTGGCCCACTGCCCGACGCCGTGTCACCGTCGTGGAAAGCGCCGACGTCTGGCGGATCAACCGGTCGTCCCAAGCTCATTGTGTCGGGCGACCCATCCGTCTACGTCGAGAGCGCACTCGGCGCGGGCATCGGCGCAACGGGCGATGCCACGATGCTCATCCCCGGGCCGCTCTATCACAACGGCCCATTCATCTGGGCCTTCACGACGCTGCTCGCCGGCGGCCACGTCGTCGTCATGCCCCGCTTCGACGCCGAGGGCATGCTCGCACTCATCCAGGGTCAGCAGGTCACCTCGCTGTACCTCGTTCCGACGATGATGCAGCGAGTGTGGAAGCTCGACGACGAGACCAAGTTCTCGTTCGATCTGTCGACACTTCGCCGTGCCGTTCACCTCGCTGAGCCGTGCCCACCGTGGCTGAAAGAGGTCTGGCTCGACTGGATCGGACCGGATGTGCTCTGGGAGCTCTACGGCGGAACCGAGGGGCAGGCCTCGACCCTGTTGTCGGGTCACGAATGGCTCGCCCACAAGGGCTCCGTCGGGCGCGCCGCGTCTGGCGAGATCATCATCCTCGACGACGACGGCAAGGAGCTGCCGAGAGGCGAGCTCGGCAGCGTCTGGATGCGCCCCGTCGGGCGCGACACCCCCACCTATCGCTACATCGGTGCCGAGCCGGAGCGATTCGGTGATTGGGAATGCCTTGGCGACATCGGATGGATGGACGACGAGGGGTACCTCTACCTCGCCGACCGCCGCAGCGACATGATCCTCGTCGGTGGGGCGAACATCTATCCGGCCGAGGTCGAGGCCGCGATCGCCGAACACGCCGGCGTGCAATCGGTTGCCGTCATCGGTCTGCCCGACGATGACAAGGGCCAGCGAGTCCACGCCATCGTGCAGCCGGCGGCCGGCAGCAATGCCGTTGCTGATGCCGATTCTCTCGAGGCTGAGCTCACCACCTTCCTCGGCGACCGACTCGTGCGCTACAAGATTCCGAGAACCTTCGAGTTCGTCGACACGCCGCTGCGCGACGATGCCGGCAAGGTTCGCCGAGCCGCCCTCCGTTCCGAACGACTGGATCCAACTGCCACATGAGCACCGACACATGAGCACCGACACATGAGTACCGACAGCCCCATCGACCGAGCGATCGACGTCGACAACGTCACGGCGTGGCTGGTCGACAACGTCGACGGTGCCACCGCACCGTTCAGGTTCGACTTCATCACCGGCGGCCACTCGAACCTCACCTTCAAGGTGACGGGTGGCGACGGCACCGAGTACGTGTTGCGGCGACCGCCGCTCGGTGCAGTGCTCGCCACCGCACACGACATGGGTCGAGAACATCGGATCATCTCGGCGGTCGGCAAGACCGACGTGCCGGTTCCCGCATGTCTCGGGCTGTGTTCTGACGAGGCGGTCAACGAGGCCCCGTTCTACGTGATGGCCTACGTCGACGGCTCGGTGCTGCACCTGGCCGAAGACGTCGAGGCCGCGATGCCCGGCGCCGATGAGCGAGCCCGCCTCAGCGACTCGGTCGTCGACGTGCTCGCCGCCCTCCACTCAGCCAACCCGGACGACATCGGGCTCGGTGAGCTCGGCCGCAAAGAGGACTACCTCGGTCGACAGCTCAAGCGATGGCAGACCCAGTGGGAGAAGTCCAAGACCCGTGAACTTTCGACGATGGAGGAGGCCTACGCCGGGTTGATGTCGGCCAAGCCCGAGCAGCACTACACCGGTGTCGTTCACGGCGACTACCGGCTCGGCAACATGCTGGTTGACCCCGTCGCCGGCTCGGTCTCGGCGGTGCTCGACTGGGAGCTGTGCACGCTGGGCGATGTGCTCGCCGACGTCGGCTACCTCCTCAACAACTGGGCGCAGCCGGAAGACGTCATGGCCCAGGACATCACCACGTTCCCGACCAGCACGGGCGGGTTCTCGTCACGTGAGGCCCTCGTGGAGCGCTACGTCGAAAAGACGGGCTTCGAGGTGACCAACGTCGACTACTACCGTGCGTTCCAGAACTGGCGCTTGGCCGCCATCGTCGAGGGCGTGCTCGCCCGGTACCTCCAGGGCGTGATGGGCGACGACACCGTCGACCTGGACAACTACAAGCTGCGCGTCGAGCAACTGTCCGCCGAGGCGCTCCGCCTCCTCGCATGACCGAGCAGCTCTATCTCGCCGATCAGGAGCTCCGCTCCTTCACCGCGACCGTCGTCGGGGTCGACGCCGAGGCGAGTCGGGTCAACCTCGACCGCACCGCCTTCTATGCAACCGGCGGTGGGCAACCGAACGACACCGGCACGCTCTCTTGGGACGGCTCGACGGCGACCGTCACGAGCGTCCGCAAGGAGGGTGCCGACATCTGGCACACCGTCGACGGGGCGCTCCCCGAGATCGGCTTGCCGGTCGAGGGCGAGGTCGACTGGGATCGTCGCCATCAACTGATGCGCACGCACACCGCGATGCATCTGCTGTGCGGCGTGGTGTGGAACGAATACGGCGTGGTCGTCACCGGCGGCAACATGGAACCGTTGAAGGGCCGGATGG
>CALLIQ010000691.1 GCA_938008925.1 uncultured Acidimicrobiales bacterium | reverse complement strand
ACCGCTGCGGCGATGACCGAGGATCCGGCGCTCGACGAGTTCGAAGGCCACGTGTCTGACTCCGGCGAGGGTCGTTGGACGGTGCTGGCCGCCGTCGAGGCCGGCGCACCGGTTCCGACCATCACCGATGCGCTCTTCAGTCGCTTCAGCTCACGTGGCAACGCCGACTTCGGCAACAAGGTGCTGTCGGCGATGCGAAGCGAATTTGGTGGGCACAAGGAAAAGAAGGTCGACGAATGAGCGGGTCGCTCAACGCTGGACCGAATGAACCGCCGACCGCTGCCGATGCTCTCGTCATGTTCGGCATCACCGGTGACCTCGCGCGGAAGAAGCTCTTCTCGTCGCTGTACCGGCTCGAGGCCGATGAGATGCTCGACTGCAAGATCATCGGTGTCGCGTCGTCTGACTGGACTCGCGAGGAGCTGATCGGCAACGCCCGAGAGGCACTCGATGACCTCGGTCTCGAGATCGACGACACGATCTTCGGCCGCCTGGCCGACCGGCTCGACTACGTGTCCGGGAACTACAAAGAACCCGAGACCTTCGAGCGGGTCGCCGAGCGGGTTGGCGATGCGGTGATGCCGGTCTGTTACCTGGCCATTCCGCCGTTCTTGTTCTCGACCGTCACCGATGGACTCGGTGCGACGGGGCTCAACCGAGGCCGCGTCGTGTTGGAGAAGCCGTTCGGTCGCGACTTGGAGTCGAGCCGGTCGCTCGACGAGGCGGTGCGCGCCCACTATCCCGAGGATCGCATCTATCGAATCGACCACTTCCTCGGCAAGGAACCGGTTCTCAACATCTTGGTCTTCCGTTTCGCCAACTCGATCCTCGAGCCACTGTGGAACCGAGCCCACATCGCCTCGGTCACCATCAACATGTACGAAGACTTCGGAGTTGAAGGCCGCGGCAAGTTCTACGACGAGGTCGGTGCGTTGCGCGACGTCGTGCAGAACCACCTCCTCCAGATCTTGGCGCTGCTCGCCATGGAGCCGCCGGTCTCCGACGACGCCGACGCCATGAGCGACGAGGTCGTGAAGGTGTTGCGGGCGATGAAGCCGATCGAGCCGAAGTCTGTCCACCGAGGTCAGTACGAGGGCTATCTCGAAGAAGCGGGCGTCGCCGAGAGCTCGGACACCGAGACCTACGTTTCGCTCGAGTGCGAGATCGACAGCTGGCGCTGGGCCGGGGTTCCGTTCACGATCCGAGCCGGCAAAGCGCTCGACGAGACCCTGACCGAGGCGGTCGTTGAATTCAAGTGCCCGCCGCGTTTGCTGTTCAGCGACGACTCGATGGTTCCTGAACCGAACCGCCTGCGCTTCGTGATGAAGCCGAACGACATCATCGAGTTCGAGATGCAGGCGAAGAAGCCAGGCGAGCAACTCACGAGCGAAGGCGTCCGTCTCGAGGTCGACCACCACGGCATCGAACACGGCCCCAGCCCCTATCACCGGCTGCTCGGCGACGCGATCGAAGGCGATCGCCGGCTCTTCGCTCGCGGCGATCAGGTCGATTTGGCGTGGCAGATCGTGCAGCCCGTTCTCGACGCTCCGACCCCGGTCGAGAGCTACCCGTACGGCGGTCAGGCGCCGGATCTCGCAACGGTCGACGCGCGATGAGTCATCGCGTGGTCGCCATCGACCTCGGGGGCACGAATCTGCGCGCCGCCTTGGTTGAACCCGATGGCACGATCACGCGCCGCGATCGACGACCGACCCCGTCGGCCGACCCGAAGCCAACGGCGCTCGTCGAGATGATCGCTGCGATGGCCGAGGGTTCCGAAGTCGAGCGTGTCGTCGTCGGATTGCCTGGCGTGATCGACCACGAGAACGAGATGCTCGTCGCTGCCCCGAACCTGCCGCAGGCATGGATCAAGCATCTGACCGATGCCTGGCTCACCGAGCAGACGGGCCTCGCCGTCAGCCTCGCCAACGATGCCGATCTGGCCGCGGTCGGCGAGGCCAACTTCGGTGCTGGTGCGCCCCACCGAGACGTCGTGTTCGTCACGATCTCCACCGGCGTCGGCGCTGGCATCGTGCTCGGCGATCGACTCATGCGAGGTCGCTATTCGGGTGGCGAAATCGGTCATTCGATCGTCGATCGCTCGCTCGCGTTGTCCGGAGCTGACGGCACCGTCGAGGGGCTCGGCTCCGGCACGGCGATCGGGCAAGCGCTGCGTTCGCTCGGTATCGAAGACGACGGTCAAGCCGTGACCGACGCTGTTCGCCGCGGTGATGAGCGCATCACGGCCGTCTTCAACCAGGCGATGGAGGCGGTTGGTCTCGGCATCGTCAACCTGTGCTGGCTGGTGTCGCCGCAGATGGTCGTCATCGGCGGCGGTGTCGGCATGAACGGCGACCTCGTGCTCCCGATCATCGATCGGCTCGTCACGGAGATGGGGCCGGCCATCGAGCCGATCGCCATCGTGAATGTGGGCCTCGGCGATGACGCAGCGCTCGTCGGCGCGGCCGCCTGGTGGGCCGCGATCGGCCGCGAAGACTGACGAGATGAACGCGACGTCCTCACGGAGACTGACGGCCGGGTTCGGCGGGTATCGCGAACACCGGGATGTGAACGTGGTTCGATGGAGCTCGTCGTGACAAGCGGGAAAAGATCATGAACAAGCACCATCTCGAAGTGGTGACCGAGGACGACTGGGCGGCGCGCGCTGCCGACGTGCTCGCACTCGGCATCACCTCAGCCATCGACGTGCGCGGCGTGTGTCTCATGGCGCTCAGCGGAGGGTCGACGCCACTGCCGGTCCTCGAAGAGCTGGCGGGGCGCGACCTGCCATGGGACAAAGTGACGATCTTTCAGGTCGACGAACGTCTCGTTCCCCTCGACTCGCCGCAGCGCAATCTGTCGATGTTGCTCCAGATCCTCGGACACCTCCCGGTTCGGTTCGTGTCCTTGCCGATCGATCTCGATCCCGAAGAACCGATGGAGAGCGCGATCGAGGCATTCGTGGCTGAGTTCGAGTCGATCGCAGGTTCGCCGCCGGTGCTGGACCTCGTCCACCTCGGGCTTGGCGATGACGGTCACACGGCCTCGTTGATCCCCGGGGATCCGGTCACCGACGACACGATCAACACGGTCGGGATCTCGGGTGAATACCAGGGCACCTACCGGCTCACGCTGACCCGCCCCATCCTCGACCGGGCGCGCCTCACCGTGTGGCTCGTTCAGGGTTCGGGCAAGCGTGATGCGTTGCGCCGTCTTCTCGACGGCGACACGACGATTCCCGCTGCGCTCCTCCAGCCGCAGCAGTCGATCATCGTCGCTGACCACGACGCGGGTCACGACCTCCTCGACTGATCCTCCCGTTGGCCGGCCTGCCTGGCCCGCCCGACTGAGGGCCTCGGTTGGTGCTGTCTCCCTGGCTCGGCCTTTCCTTAGGCTGGTTCGGTGGCAAAGAAGTACTCCATCACGACGCACGGCTGTCAGATGAACGAGCACGACTCCGAGCGCATCGCCGGGTTGCTCGAGGCCGACGGCTACGAAGTGACCGCTTCGGCCGAGGACGCCGACGTCGTCGTGCTCAACACCTGCTGCATTCGCGAGAACGCCGACAACAAGCTCTACGGCGCCCTCGGCAATCTCAAGGCGATGAAGGCCGAACGACCCGACATGCAGATCGTCGTCGGTGGTTGCCTCGCCCAAAAGGATCGCGACCTCATCCAGGAGCGAGCCGGGCACGTCGACGTCGTGTTCGGTACCCACAACGTGCACAGAGCGACGGCGTTGATGGAGGCCGCCCGCGTCGGGGGTCCCGTCACCGAAATCTGGGAAGAAGCGGCACTCGACGAGGCCGAGGCTTTCCCGTCCGCTCTGCCGGTCAAGCGCGAGACCGACTTCGGGGCGTGGCTCACCATCCAGATCGGGTGCGACAACTCCTGCGCGTTTTGCATCGTGCCGTCGGTCCGGGGCAAGGAGATCAGCCGCCCGGTCGACGAGATCGTCGCCGAAGCCGAGGGGCTCGCCGCCGACGGAGTGGTCGAGATCACGCTGCTCGGCCAGAACGTCAACTCCTATGGGCGTGACCTCGCCATCGCCGCCCGAGCGGCCGGCGACGATGATGTTCGTCTTCGGCCGATGTTCGCCACGCTGCTTCGCCAGATCGGCGGGATCGATGGCATCCGCCGGGTTCGCTACACCAGCCCGCACCCGAAGGACATGACGCCGGACGTCTTCGAGGCGATGGCGGAGACCCCTGCGGTCGTGCCGCATCTGCACTTCCCGCTGCAGTCCGGTTCCGACCACGTCCTCAAGGCGATGCACCGCGGCTACACCGGCGAGCGGTACCTCGAGAAGCTCGGGGCCGCCCGTGCGACGATCGACGATCTCGCCGTCACCACCGACATCATCGTCGGCTTCCCTGGCGAGACCGAGGAGGACTTCGTGCGCACCCTCGAAGTCGCAGCGGCTGCCGAGTTCGACAACGCCTACACCTTCGTGTTCTCACCTCGCGCTGGTACCGAGGCGGCCGAGATGGGCGAGTCGTTCTGTGATCCGGAAGAGGTCAAGGACCGCTATGCGAGGCTTCGAACCGTGATCGAGCGCTCGGCCTTGGCGAAGCACGCTGCTCGCATCGGCCGGGTCGAAGAAGTCATCATCGAGGGGCCGTCGAAGAAGAATCCCGACGTGCTCAGCGGTCGAACGGCTCAGAACAAGCTGATTCACTTCCCGTCCGAACCGTTGCGGGTCGGAACGTTCGCGAACGTCCGGGTGACCGATTCAGCGATGCAGTACCTCACCGGCGAGTTGGTGGAGGTCACGGCCAAGCCGTCTCACCGAACCCGCATTCCGCTCCTCAACGGCTGATCGGGCTCTACGAGCGCCGTTCGAGTCGCTCGACCATCTCGGGATCGAGCGCGGCCAGTTGTGCCACCCTGACGCGCTCCCGGTCGGCCCGTCTCGGCAGATTGATGCCGTCGCCGATCAACGGTTCGTCTGGGGCGAGCACGACGTGTCGACTGATGCGCTGGGCGTGCGGCGACAGGGTGGTCCACGCCTGGTGGGTCATCGCTCGAACGAGCGCTTCGCTCCGGAACCACGGCGCCATGTACTCGACGTTCGGCATGGCCCGAACCTGTCTCGACAGATTGGGTGTTCCGCCGTGCCAGCACCGCGCATCGCGGATGATGGCGGATCCGGCGGGAACCGGACACAACGTGCTGAGTCGCATCCACTCCGGTTCGTCGATGAGCGCAGGGATCGGTGCTCGGCTCCGCTGCGTCCCGGGGATCTGGCGGATCGGGCCGTTCTCCGGCGTGAGATCGACGAGCGGGAAGTTGATGTGGACGACTGGCACGGGGAGGTCGCGCATCGTCACACCACCAACCGGGTCGTGGAGTTCGGTCCACACGTTGTCGGAGTGAAGGCCCTGGTATTCGATCGCTCCCGGCAGCGCGAGATCGCCGCCGGCGCCGTAGACGAGATAGTCGCTCGAGCCGAAGATCGAGGTGAGGATCGGCGTGGTGGTGGGGAGGTCGATCAGCTCGCACCACTCGGGGCGATGGAACATGTGTCGAGAGACGGACGTCCCGCCGAAGGAGTAGCGGTGGGGGAGTCCTCCAGCGCCTCCGCCGACGCGAGCGTCGGGGTCGGCGTCGACGAGCGCTCCGATCACCTCGTCAGCAGCGGAGCGAAGGCGCTCGAGCGTGTCGGAGTCGAGCGCGTCGGCCACGGCGACGAAGCCATCTCGATGGAACAGCGTCGTGGCTCGCTCGACATCTGCCGCATCGACGACCTCGAGCCCTGGGATGCCGTTGCGATCCTGTAGTCGCGCCCGCAGCGCCGAGACGCCAGGGTCGTCGTATCGCCGGGTCCACGACGCGCAGCGAGGGTCGCCGGCGGCGAGGTTGCGGTGCTCCGGCGTCGTCTCCAGTTCGACGTCGCCGTCCGGGGTGGCGAGGCCGAGCGGGTTGTCGTTGGAACGCGTCTCGGCGCCCGCCCGATTGATGAATCCGTTTGGCGGCACCTCGGCGTGCCAGCCGATGTCGTCTCGTTGCATCACCGCGACATGGTCGATCGCCGGTCGAGGAAAGGCAACCGCAACGGGTGTCTGGCGTGGGAAGCTCTTCCATGGCCACGTCGAGCGAAGACACCTACACCCACGGGCACCACGAGAGCGTGTTGCGCTCGCACACGTGGCGAACGGTCGAGAACTCCGCGGCCTACCTGATCCCGTCGCTACGGCCTGGAGCGAGCATCCTCGACGTCGGGTGTGGCCCCGGCACGATCACCATCGACATGGCCCGCCGGGTGGCGCCCGGTGAAGTGATCGGCATCGATGCCTCAGAAGACGTCGTCGCTGCCGCCCGAGAGGCGCAGGCCGAGGCCGGGCAGACCAACGTCTCGTTCTCGACCGACGATGCCTACGCCCTCAGCTACGCCGACGACACCTTCGACATCGTGCACGCTCACCAGGTGCTCCAGCACCTGTCAGACCCGGTCGCAGTCCTCCGTGAGATGGGCCGGGTGGCGAAGCCCGGTGGAGTCGTCGCCGTCAGGGATGCCGACTACGCGGGCATGTCGTGGTGGCCAGAGCACCCGCTGCTCGATCGTTGGCTGGAGATCTATCGGTCGGTGGCGAAGGAGAACGACGCGGAACCCGACGCGGCGCGCCATCTCGTCGACTGGGCCGCGCAGGCCGGGTTCAGCGACGTCACGCCATCGGCGCACACGTGGATCTTCGCGACGCCCGACGAACGGCGATGGTGGGGCGGGTTGTGGGCCGATCGCACGACATCGTCGGCGCTCGCGACCCAAGCCGTCGACTACGAACTGTCGACCGTCGAGGAGCTGCACCACATCGCCGAAGCCTGGCGAGAGTGGGGCGTGCACCCGACGAGTTGGTTCGCCGTGGTCAACGGCGAGGTCCTCCTCCGTCCCTGAGCCGAATCGCCGGACCCGGCATCGGTCAGAGGTCGTCGAGGCCTCGGAACTGGACGAAGGCGTTGAGCCGGTTCGGCCCGAGGTCGTTGAGATTCCGGTAGCCGAGCGATGTGTAGAACGCGGCTTGCCCCGGTTCATCGTCGGTCAACAACACCTTTTGTCGAACGTGATCGAAACGCTCGAGGCAGCGGGTCGTCAACACGGTGCCGATGCCCTGTCGGTGGTGAGACGGGCGAACGAGCACGTCTTGGAGGTACATGATCGACACGTCGTCGCTCATCACTCGGGCGAGCCCGACGAGCTCGCCGTCGTCGCGAGCGGTGACCACGTAGGTCGAGCGATCGACGGCCCGGGCCAACCCATCCGGGTCGGCGACGTAGAGCATCCAACCGACAGCGTCGTAGAGCTCGACGAGCTCTTTGATGGGCACGACCTCGTCGTCGGCGAACTCCAATATCTGCACCACCCGAGCTTAGGTGGCGCCGGCAATCGGGGTTGCCCCACTTGGGAGTGTCGGAGCCCCGTCAGCGGGTGGGCGTTGGCTCGTCGACGTTGATCAGCGCGTCGACGAGCGTCTCTGCGAGCGGATTCGGAAGGGCCCCTCGTCGGGTCACGGCGACGAGCGATCGCTCGAACAGCGGCGTCCGACGGATCGGTACCAGCGGCTCGGGGCCGGACTCGGCCTGTGCGACCGGCAGAACGGTCCAACCGAGGCCGAGGCGCACCATTTCTCGGAGCACGTCGGGTTGATGGGACTCCGCGACGACGTCGAGCGGTGCCCCGATCTCGAGCAGCGCTCGCTCGGTCAGTGACCGAGTGTGCGAACCGCGGGGGAACAGCACCCACGGACCCCAGTCGTGCGGCTCGAGCTGCTCGGCCGTGTCTTGCGGGCCATAGACCGCGAGCTCCTCGGTGATGATCGGCCTCACCACCACATCGCTCGGGTCGACCTCGGTGCGAACGATCACGGCGAGGTCGAGTTCGTTGCGGCGCACCTGTTCGAGGAGTTGGGACGACGGCACGACCGCAAGGTGAAACTCGATGTCCGGCCGAGCCTGGCGGAACGAACGCAGCTGTTGGGGAAAGTGCCCGACCGCGGCGACGTCGATCATGCCGACGCGCAGCGAACCGCTCGACCCATCGGCCGTCGCATCGAGCCACCGGCCGAGATCGCCCGTGCGTGCGATCACATCTCGTGCGTAGGCCAGCACCGGCTCGGCGTCGGGCGACAGCACGCGGCGTCGGCCCCGCCGCTCGAAGAGCCCCCGACCGAGGCGACGCTCGACTTCGGCCAAACCCTGCGACAGCGCCGATGGCGTGACACCGAGACTCGCAGCCGCATCGGCCCAGGTCTCGGCATCGGCGACAGCCACGAGGTAGTCGAGCTGCTGGACCGTGAGTTGAGGGAGGGGGTCGCGATTCATTGTTCAGTACATCTTAAGTCAAGACTTCGAGAGTCGAGCTTCACTTAACGTTTGACGTCATGGCTCAGAACGCACCCCTCGACATCAAGCCCTCCGCCGGCAAACTCGGCGTCCTCACCCCGGGCATGGGGGCCGTCGCCTCCACCTTCATCGCCGGTGTCCTCGCCGCTCGAGCCGAGGGCAAGCCGCCGCTCGGCTCCGTCAGCCAGATGGCCCACATCCGCCTCGGCGACAAGGCCGACGGCCGCAACCCGCTCATCCGTGACTTCGCCCCGCTCGCAAGCCTCGACGACATCGTCTTCGGCGGATGGGATCCGATCTCGGCCAACGCACTCGAGGCCGCGCGCACCTGCGGTGTGCTCGAAGAGAAGGACCTCGCCTCCATCTCGTCGGAGATGGAGGGCATCGTCGCCATGCCGGCCGTGTTCGATCAGAAGTGGGTCAGCCGCCTCGAGGGTCTGCGTGTCAAGGAAGAGACCAACAAGTGGGACCAGGCCCTCGCCCTGATGTCCGACATTGAGCAGTTCCGCTCCGAGAACGACTGCGACCGTCTCGTGATGGTCTGGTGCGGTTCGACCGAGGCGTTCCAGGAGCCGAGCGCCGTGCACGACACCGTCGCCGCATTCGAAGAGGGGCTCAAGAACAACGACGACAACATCTCGCCGAGTCAGATCTACGTCTACGCCGCACTCCAGTCCGGCGTGCCGTTCGCCAATGGCGCTCCGAACCTCTCGACCGATCTGCCCTGCATGATCGAGCTGTCGAAGACCCTGGGCGTGCCGATCGCGGGCAAGGACTTCAAGACGGGCCAGACCCTCATGAAGACGCTCATCGCTCCCGGTCTCAAGGCCCGCATGCTCGGTCTGCGCGGCTGGTACTCGACCAACATCTTGGGCAACCGCGACGGCGAGGTGCTCGACGCACCGGAGAACTTCAAGACCAAGGAAGAGTCGAAGCTCGGCGTGCTGCACACCATCTTGCAGCCCGACACCTACCCCGACCTCTACGGCAACGTCGATCACGTCGTGCGGATCAACTACTACCCGCCCCGTGGTGACAACAAGGAAGGTTGGGACGCCATCGACATCTTCGGATGGATGGGCTACCCGATGCAGATCAAGATCGACTTCCTGTGTCGCGACTCGATCCTCGCGGCCCCGATCGTCCTCGACCTCGCGCTGTTCATGGACCTCGCCCACCGCGCCGGCCAGTCCGGCGTGCAGGAGTGGCTCAGCTTCTACCTCAAGGCCCCGCAGGCCAGCGGCGACGCCGATCCCGAGCAGGACCTCTTCATTCAGCAGACCAAGCTGAAGAACACTCTCCGCGAATGGATGGGCGAAGAGCCCGTCACTCATTCAGAAGCTGGCTGAGGGGGAACCCGCAGGGTTCCCGCCGATTCAGAACGCTTCTCGAAGGCCGGGCCACATGGCTCGGCCTTCGGTCGTTTTCTGATTGGTCGATTCCTTGCCCGGGTGACTATGGTCACACCCGCACGGCAGGAGGGGTCTGCCGGGCAGCAGGGACGAACGAGTGCCACACG
>CALLIQ010000690.1 GCA_938008925.1 uncultured Acidimicrobiales bacterium | reverse complement strand
CGGCATCTGCCTCGGCATGCAGGTGATGACCGTCGAGTACGCCCGCAACGTGCTCGGCATGGTCGGGGCGAACTCGAGCGAGTTCGACACCCAGGATTCGGTCACGCCGTACCCGGTCATCGACCTCATGGACTCCCAGCGAAGCGTCACCGACATGGGTGGCACGATGCGCTTGGGCGCGTACGTCGCCGTCCTCGACGAGGACTCTCGAGTGGCGCAGATCTACGGCGACACCGTGATCAGCGAACGCCATCGTCATCGCTATGAGTTCAACCCGAAGTTCCGGTCCAAGTTCGACGGTTCGGCCTTCCGGTGCACCGGCAACTCGCCCGACGGCAAGCTCGTCGAGTTCATCGAGCTCGACGGCCATCCCTTCTGGGTCGGGACGCAGGCCCATCCGGAGTTGAAGAGCCGCCCGGATCGCCCGGCGCCTCTGTTCGATGCTCTGGTCAAGGCGGCCCTCGATCGAGCCGCCGCCGCCGATCCCGCTCGCTATGAGCGTGCGGCCACCAGCGACGAGTCGTCCGACTCCCTCGCTGGCGCCTGATCAGCGCTGGCGCACTCGACAACGACACCACGCCGATCCAACACGAGGCTCACATGACCGACTCGCCCTTCACGTTCCTCGGCGACGAGGTCATCCACGACGGCATGGTCGTCTCGTTTCGGAACGGGCGATTCAGCGGACCGGAGGGTGAGTTCTCTCGCGACATCGTCCGACACCCGGGGGCGGTGTCCGCCGTGGCGATCGATGGCGATGATCTCTACCTCGTCCGGCAGTACCGGGCGCCGCTCGATGACGATCTGTGGGAGATCCCAGCAGGGAAGAAGGACGTCGTCGGCGAGCCACCGGAAGAGACGATCGTTCGCGAGCTCGAAGAGGAGATCGGCATGCGTCCTCGGACGCTCGAACCGCTGATCAACCTCCACCACTCGCCAGGATTCTGTGACGAGTTCCAGGAGATTTTTCTGGCAACCGATCTCGAGCCCGTCGAGCGTCGTGTCGATTCGATCGAAGAGCAGTTCATGGTCGTGCAGCGAACGCCGATCGACGAAGCCATCGCGATGGCCGTCGACGGACGCATCACCGACGCCAAGTCGATCATCGGCATTCTCGCCGCCGCCCGCCGTCTGGGTCGATGACGTCGGGTTCGATGGGGTCGGGTCGATGAGCGAGGCGGCCGCCGGCCTGCCGGGACAGCTCACGTCGGTCTTCCATCTGGTGCGTCGGTTCTTCGGTGCGGTCAAGCCCGGGGCACCCTCGAACGGCGATGAGGCCTGGGCCCGGAGCTGGCTCGGTCCTGGTGAGGTCGAGCTGTACGAATCGATGAACAACCCCGACCGCCGCCACGCCATCGAGGTTGCTCGCCTCGTCGAGGCCGAGCTGTCGGACGCAAGCGATGCGGTGATGGCCGCGGCCCTCCTGCACGACGTCGGCAAGGTGGTGTGCGGGTATCGAACGCCGGCGAGGGTCGTAGCGACCCTCGTGTGGGCCGTCGTTCCCGATGAACGGGCCACGCAGTGGATGGATCGGGGTGCGCCGTTCGCACGCCTCGGCCAGTACCGCAGGCACCCGCAGCTGGGTGAACACCTGCTCGCCGACGCGGGAGCAGACCCGCTCACGTCCGCCTGGGCGGGTGACCACCACCGCGACCGAGCAGCATGGCGAGTCGACGTCGAGATCGGCGACGTGTTGAAGCGCTGCGACGACGACTGACCGACGTCGGCTGGGGTCAGCCGGCCCGGAGGAGCCCGACCGCTTCATAGGCCCGATCGAGAACGGGCTCGGCGATCGCCGATGCCTTCGCGGCGCCGATGCGCAGCGCGTCGATCACGTCGTCGTCTGACAACGCATCGTGTTGGGCTTGGATCGGCTCGATCATTTCGATCAGGGCCGCGGCGACATCGCCCTTCAGCGGTCCGTACTGCTCGTAGTTCGCTGCCAGTGAGGCCGCATCACCACCGGTGGCCGCAGCCAAGATGTCGAGGAGGTTCGACACACCGGGCTTGGTTTCGGGGTCGTAGCGAACCTCACCGTCGTTGTCGGTGACGGCCCGCTTCACCTTCTTCTCGATCGCCTTCGGCTCGTCGAGCAAGCCGATCGTGCCCTGGGGCGAGTCGAGCGACTTCGACATCTTGTTCTCCGGGGCCTGGAGGTCCATCACGCGAGCACCGGCGCCCGGAATGCGGTGCTCGGGCACGACGAAGGTGTCGCCATAGCGAGAGTTGAAGCGGGTTGCGACGTCACGGCTGAGCTCGATGTGTTGGCGTTGGTCATCGCCGACGGGCACCACGTCGGTGTCGTACAGCAAGATGTCGGCCGCCTGGAGGGCGGGATAGCTGAAGAGTGAGGATGAGACGAAGCCGCCCCGGTCGCTCTTGTCCTTGAAGGCCGTCATGCGCGACAACTCGCCGAACGACGCGATCGTCTGCATCAGCCAGCCGAGCTCGGCGTGCGCCGGGACGTGTGATTGGACGAAGAAGACGCTGCGCTCGGGATCGAGACCGGCGGCGAGCAGAATCCGGCCGATGTCAATCGTCCCGCGGCCGACCTCTCCCGCTTCCTTCGGCAGCGTGAGCGCATGCAGATCCACGATGCAGTAGACGGCATCGTGGTCGTCCTGGAGCGCCACCCAGTTCTTGACCGCACCGAGATAGTTGCCGAGATGGATGGCTCCAGAGGGCTGAATTCCGCTGAAGACCCTCGGGCGATCGGGGGTGCCGGACACATTCGTTTGCATCGGACGTAGCTTAGGAGCAACGCGCGAGGGCCCTGGGCCAATTAGAATCACATCGATGTCATTTGTGGACGAACGAACGATGCCGGGGCCCGACTCGCCACCGGCCGAGCACG
>CALLIQ010000689.1 GCA_938008925.1 uncultured Acidimicrobiales bacterium | reverse complement strand
GAGTCGGCCGAGGACGTCACCCGAACGCTCGGCTGCTACCACGAAGCGATTTGCGCCCGAGTCTTCGGACACGAGTTGCTCGAGCGCATGGCGGCCCTTGACGTCGTCCCGATCATCAATCTGCTCAGCGACGGGGCGCATCCGCTCCAGGCGATCGCCGACGTCTTCACGATCCTCGATGAGTTTGGACCGTCGGACGATCCAGCCGCCCCGCTGACCGGGCGAGTGATCACCTACGTCGGCGACGCCAACAACGTCGCTCGGTCCCTCGGCCTGGCAGTGGGCATGCTCGGCGCCGAGTTCCGGATCGCGTCGCCGTCCGGCTACCAGTTCGACCCCGTCGACCTCGACCGTCTCGCCGCAAGCGGAGTGACCGCTGTCGTGGCGGACCGAGCGGCCGACGTCGTGCCCGGCTCGGACGTCGTCTACGCCGACACATGGACCTCGATGGGCCAAGAAGCCGAGCACGCCACTCGACTTCGTGCATTCGAGGGTTTCCAGATCGACGAACGCCTCATCGCGTCAGCCGGCGAATCGTCGGTCTTCATGCACTGCCTGCCCGCCCACCGGGGCGAGGAGGCGACCGATGGGGCCCTCGACGGCCCACAGAGCCGGATCTGGGCCCAGGCCGCACACCGTTTGACCGCTGCTCGATCGGTGCTCGCATGGTTGCTCGGGCAGGATTGAGAGCGAGCGCGTCGTGAGTGTCGGAAAAGCGCAGCGTCAGCACCAGATCAAGCAGCTCCTCGCCGACCACGCCGTGGCGAGCCAGGCCCAGTTGGTCGAGCTGTTGGCCGACGGCGACGTGCACGCCACCCAAGCCACTGTGTCGCGCGACCTCGAGGATCTCGGTGCGATCAAGGTTCGCATCGCCGGTGGGGCGACCGTCTATGCGATTCCCGAGCTCCCGTCAGAACAGTTCGCTCCGGAGGACCATCTCCGGCGGGTGCTCGGCGATTGGCTCGTCGAGGTCGATCGATCGGGCGATCTGGTCGTGCTGCGGACGCCGCCGGGCTCTGCCCACGTGGTGGCGAGTGCCCTCGACCGAGGCGGTGTGCCGAACGTTGTCGGGACCGTGGCCGGCGACGACACGATTCTCGTGATCGCCCGGCCCGACGCTGGAGCCGAGTTGCAGGCCCACCTGATCGAACTCGCAGGCCTTCTCGACGGCTGAAATTCGGCGCTGGTAACGGCTGGTTTCGCGCTGGTTAACGCGTTCGGGATTGGCTGGTCGGCGGATGGCCAGCCCGGTCGTCCATGCAACCAGGAGGGAACCTGATGGCAACACGAACGGCGTCTTTGCGCGCCATGACGGCCGGATTCGTGGCGGTGACCGCCTCGCTCACAGCGTGCGGAGGGAGCTCGGGGAGCGAGGAGGTCGCCGTGCCAGACGGCGCGACGTTCTGCTCGGTGTTCAACGAGGACTATCTGCCGATCATCAACGCGCCGACGGCGTTCGGCGAGGACGGCTTCGCAGAAGAGAGCGAGGAGCTGGTCCGCCTCGCCTCCATCATGGCCACGTTGGCACCAAGCGACATTTCGGAGGCCGCTCAGGTGAACGTGTCGTACCACGAGGGCGTTCGAGACGTCGCTTCCGTGAGCGAGTTCGTTCCCGGAAACCTCGACACGTTCCAATACGGGCTCGACAACTGCTCCTGACGGGCTTCGGCTCGCGATCTCAGCCCTCGGCGACGAGCTTGGTGTACTTCTTCAACGCTCGTCGGTGATCGTTCGCACCGGATCCGATCACGCCGCCGTCTCGTGCCTCCTTGACGGCCTTCTCGAGCTCGAGCAGCAGATCGTGGACTTCGTCGGTCGGGGTCGCGGCTCGGACGGCCTCGACCTTGACCCAGACCTCACCGAGGCTCTCCATCACTTCAGCGTGCTCGCTGATCAGCTTGTTCTTCGCCTCTTCGATCTCTTCGGGAGTCGCCATGTCGCCAACCTAGGCGGCCGACGCCATCGATTCTCGGATCGACCGATCACTCCAAAGCGGATTCGGTGGGCCGATAGGACCAGATGGTCGATGGCGCGGCCGGCGTCGAAACGGTCGAGAGCGAGCAGAGTCGCGAGCGCGGTCGCGAGCAGCGTGAGAACGCGCCCGTTCGTCGCGCCGCCGCAGCCCGGGCCCGTCGATCCACCCGACGTGCCATCGAACGGCGAAACGACGGGTTGCCGGACAAGCCGAGCGCTGGCGAGACGGAGACGCACAAGCTGTCGTGGGTGCGTGCGCCGCACGTGCTCGGCTCGTTCATGGCCGCGTACATCGCGTTGTTCTCGTACTACCTGATCATCCGCGAACGACGCTTCGCCACCTATGACTACGACCTCGGGATCTTCGATCAAGCGGTGTGGCTCCTGAGTCGTGGCGAGTCGTTCATCACACTGCGCGGCCTCGACTTCTGGGGCCACCACTTCGAGCCGGCGATGTTGCTGTTCGTGCCCGCCTATTGGCTGGGAGCGGGAGCGAACACGCTGAACGTGGCGATGGTGGTCGCCCTCGCGCTCGGAGCGATTCCGATCTATCGGATGGCCAAACCCCATCTCGACAACGAGTGGCTAGCGGCCGTGATCGGTGGCGCGTTCCTCGTCCACTACTCGTCGCAGTGGCTGCTCCAAGAGACGTTCCACCCCGAGGTGATGGCGATCACGCCGATGCTGTTCGCCTGGCTCGCCGCATCGGAACAGCGTTGGCGTGCCTTTGCCGGGTGGGTCGTGTTCGCCGTCGCCTGGAAGGAAGACGTGGCGATGGCTGCCGCCATCATGGGTCTGATCGTCGCGGCCAGAGGCGATCGACGCGTTGGCCTCGTCACGTTCTTCGGGTGTGCCGCATACTTCGCCCTGGCGACCGAGGTCGTGCTTCCCGCGATGAACGGCGGCGAGGTGTTCTACGGCGGCCTCTACGGCGAGCTCGGCAACTCGCCCGCCGACGTTGCGCTGCGAGCCGTGACCGACCCCGCTGACGTCACGTCGGTCCTGTACCGCCAGCACGCGCTCGGCGACGCTCGAGATCTCCTGGCCCCGTTCGGGTTCGTCTCGTTCCTCTCGCCCGCTCCTCTCCTCACGGCGATTCCGCAGTTTCTGGCGAGTCACCTCACGATCAACGGCTTCAGCACCGGGAACCGAATCCACTACGTGGCAATGCCGCTCGTCGCGGCGAGCGTGTCGATGGTGGAGGGGCTCGGCCAGGTTCGGCGCTCGCTACGCCCTTGGTTGGTCGGCCTGATCGCCGCGATGAGCTTGTCGTTCTCTGCGGCGTGGGGCGTCACCCAATTCAGCGCCGAGTACGAGACGGCCGTGTGGTGGCAGGGTGACAATCCGCGGCAGGGGCTGATGGAGCAGGCGGTCGCCCTCGTCCCGGACGACGACTCGATCTCGGCAACGTACGCGTTCGCACCGCAGCTGGCGCATCGAAGCGAGGCCTATGGGTTCCCGAACCCGTGGCGATCCACGAACTGGGCCGTCGATCCGAACCGGCTTCCGGACCCCTCGACCATCGACTGGCTCGTCATCGATCGCCGTCATCTCGGCGAGGAGTCGCTCCGCCATCTCGACATCATCTTGGAGTCCGAGGACTGGGTGATCGAAATGAACGCCGAGGACATCGTGGTCGCTCACCGTCCGGGGACCGCACCGGCCGACTGACTGAGCTGGCTGGCTGACGGAGCTGGCTGACTGAACCGGCTGGCGGCGGTGGCTGACGGTGCTGAGTCGCTACCTGAGTACCGAGCTCAACAGAATGCTCGTCTCGCTGTTGCGGATGCCTTCGATGGAGCGAATCTCGCCGAGTACTCGGTCGAAGTCGCTCAGGTCGCGCGTTCGGAGCTCGGCGACGAGATCCCAGCCGCCGTTGGTGGTGTGCAGAGCGGCGATCTCGGGGATGCCCTGGAGCGTGGTGATGACGTCGCTGGCCGATCGGCCCTGCACTTCGATCAAGGTCATGGCTCGGACGCCGTCGGCGTCGTGATCGTCTCGAACGCGCACCGTGAACCCGAGCACCGTGCCCTGTCGCGTGAGGCGTTCGATGCGGCTGTTGACCGTTGCCCGTGCCACGCCCAACCGCTTGGCCAGCGTCGTGGCCGGTGCTCGCCCGTCGATGCGGAGCTCGGTGAGGAGGCGGCGATCGAGGTCGTCGAGGGTGGCCATGCGCGAATCGTACGATACGAGTTGTCGATCTGCTCACCGATTGTGCACAACGGTCACCATCTGCGCATTGTGATTGCGGATCGCAAGTTCCTAGGGTCGGGGGATGAGCTCATCCATCGACAAAGTGGTGCTGGCCTACTCCGGAGGTCTCGACACCTCGGTCATTCTCCAGTGGCTGAAGGACACCTACGACTGCGACGTCGTCACCTTCACCGCCGACCTCGGCCAGGGTGAAGAGGTCGAGCCGGCGCGAGCGAAGGCCAAGCAGATGGGGGTGCCAGACGAGCACATCTTCATCGAGGATCTGCGCGAAGAGTTCGTGCGGGACTACGTCTTCCCGATGTTCCGAGCAAACACGATCTACGAGGGCGAATACCTCCTCGGCACATCGATCGCTCGCCCCCTCATCGCCAAGCGTCTCGTCGAGATCGCCGCTGAGACCAACGCCGATGCGATCTCCCACGGCGCAACCGGCAAGGGCAACGACCAGGTGCGGTTCGAGCTCGGCGCCTACGCCCTCGCCCCCGACATCCAGGTGATCGCCCCGTGGCGCGAGTGGGATCTCATGAGCCGCGAGAAGCTCATGGCCTACGCCGCCGAGCGAGAGATCCCGATCGAGCAGAAGCGAGGCAAGAAGAGCCCGTTCTCGATGGATGCCAACCTCCTGCACATCTCCTATGAGGGCGGCCCACTCGAAGATCCTTGGACCGAACCCCCGAGCGAGATGTGGCGTTGGTCGGTCAGCCCCGAAGCTGCTCCGAACGAGGCGACCTATCTCGATCTCAGCTACGAGCAGGGCGACATCGTCGCCATCGACGGCGTCGCGATGTCGCCGGCCGAGGTGCTCACCCATCTCAACGCCGTCGGCGGTGCGAACGGCGTCGGTCGACTCGACATCGTCGAGAACCGCTTCGTCGGGATCAAGAGTCGGGGTGCGTACGAGACGCCGGGCGGCACGATCATGCTGCGGGCCCACCGAGCCATCGAGAGCATCACGCTCGATCGCGAAGTCGCCCACCTCAAGGACGAGCTGATGCCGCGCTACGCGACCATCATCTACAACGGCTTCTGGTGGAGTCCCGAGCGCGAGATGCTCCAGGGCATGATCGACTCCTCACAGGACGTCGTGAACGGCACCGTGCGAGTGAAGCTGTACAAGGGCAACGTCGACGTCGTCGGACGCCAGAGCCCCAATTCCCTGTTCGACGAGAACATCGCCACGTTCGAAGACGACGGCGGCGCGTATGACCAGGCCGACGCCGACGGGTTCATCAAGCTCAACGCGCTTCGCTTGCGCACGCTGGCCAAGAACCGGGGCGTCACGCACTTCTACGGCGAGGACTGATCGATGGCAGGTGAGCTGTGGGAAGGCCGATTCGCCGGAGGGCCGAGCGAGGCGCTGCAAGCGCTGAACGACTCGTTCCCCTTCGATCGACGCATGTTCCGCCAAGACATCGCCGGCTCGCGGGCGCACGTCGCGATGCTCGCCGACGTCGGCTTGCTCACCGATGCAGAGCGGGATGAGATTCTCGCCGCGCTCGATGTCGTCGAAGCCGAGATGGCCGAGGGCCGCTTCGAGGCGGTTGCGTCGGACGAAGACATCCACACCGCCGTCGAGCGGCGGGTCACCGAGATCGCGCCCGATGCCGGCGGCAAGATCCACACCGCGAGGAGCCGCAACGATCAAGTCGCGCTCGACGTTCGGATGTGGACCCGAGCCGAGCTGCTCGATCTCGCCGGTCTCGTGCTCGACTTCCAAGACATCGTCCTGAACCACGCCCGGACGGTCGGTGACGCCCATCTGCCCGGCTACACCCATCTCCAGCAGGCGCAGAGCGTGTCGCTGTCGCATCACCTGCTGGCCCACGGCTGGGCGCTGAGTCGTGACGTCAGCCGGATGTTCGATTGTCTCGAGCGGCTCGACGTTTCGCCCCTCGGGGCTGGTGCGCTCGCCGGATCGTCGTTGCCGATCGAACCCAGCCAGACCGCGGCCGCTCTCGGATTCGCCCGCCCGTTCGACAACTCACTCGATGCGGTCAGCGACCGCGACTACGTCGCCGAGACGCTGTTTCTCACGTCGCTGCTCGGCGTGCACCTGTCACGCATCGGCGAAGAACTGATCTTGTGGGCGTCGACCGAGTTCGGATTCGTCAGCCTCGACGACGCATTCTCCACCGGCAGCTCGATGATGCCGCAGAAGAAGAACCCCGACATCGCCGAGCTGGCGAGGGGCAAAGCCGGCCGATTGGTCGGCAATCTCACCGGTTTCCTCACCACCCTCAAGGGCCTGCCGCTGACCTACAACAAGGACATGCAGGAGGACAAAGAGCCGCTCTTCGACTCCTGCGACACCATCCGCCTCACGTTGCTGGCTCTGTCCGGCATGGTCGAGACGATCACGTTCGAGACCGATGCGATGGCAGCCCAAGCCGACAACCCGTACTCGGCGGCAACCGATCTCGCGGAGTTCCTCGTCCGCTCCGGGATGCCGTTCCGCTCCGCTCACGGCGTGGTCGGCGAACTCGTGCGGCGGGCACTCGCCGGTGAGGCGCCGCTGACCGAACTCGTCGCCGCTCATCCAGAGCTGGGCCCCGACGCGGCCGCTTTGCTCGAACCGGGAGCGTCGGTCGCGCAGCGCACCTCTCCGGGCGCTGGGTCTGCCGCCGCAGTCGTGCCGCAGCTGTCAGCCTTCGCCGACCGCTTGGCCACCGATCGTGGCCTCTTGGAGCGCGCTCGGGTCGAACCAACCCTTTGACCCGCCGGCTCGGCCGATCGAGCCGCCCCCAAAGCGCTCTCTCACGGCGTCGACCGCTCCATCGCGATCGACGGCGACGGCCGACCGAGGCCCGGCGGTGTCGAACGGCAGAGCGAGTTGGATGGCTGAGTCGGGTCCCAGTCCGCTCAATGAGAGGCCGACCTTGGTGAGGCCGGCCGAGCCCACTTCGGCTCGGTAGTCGCTCAGCAACTCACGCGCCGTGACGAGAATCGTCGCGGTTTCCGCCGTTGGGTGGGGGAGCGTGCGCGATCGAGTCTTTGGCGCGAACTCGGTGGTGCGGAGCCGAACCGTGACCGTGCGGGCGAGGAGTTTCGAGCGTCGGAGCCGCCCGGCGACCCGGTCGACGACGTCGAGGAGCATGCCGTCGACCTCTTGATGGGTTCGACCGCCACCGGGGAACGAGCGCTGCGAGCCGATCGAGCGCCGCCGGCGACCGGTGTCGACGCGCCGGGCGTCGCGGTTGTGCGACAGCGAGTGGATGTGGCGGCCCGATCCAGTGCCGAGCCAGTTGGTCAACTGGTCGAGTTCGGTCGCGGCCACCTGGTGGACGTGCGTGATGCCCCGGTCGGCGAGCTTCGCGGCTGTCTTTGGTCCAACGCCCCACAGTCGCTGGACCGGGAGCGGGTGGAGGAACTCGAGCTCTTTGCCCGGCTCGACCACCAGCAGGCCATCGGGTTTCGAGACGCCACTGGCGACTTTCGCCAGAAACTTCGTCGATGCGACACCGACGCTGATCACCAGCCCGACGTCGTCGAGCACCCTGGTTCGAAGTGTGGCCGCGATGGAGGTGCCATCGCCGACGAGGCGGCGAAGTCCGGTGACGTCGAGAAACGCTTCATCGATCGAGATCCCCTCCACGAGCGGCGTCGTGTCGTGGAAGATCTCGAACACCGCCTTGCTGGCCTCGGCATAGGCCTCCATGCGGGGCGGCACGATGATCGCATCCGGGCACAGGCGCTTCGCCACCTTCTCGCCCATGGCGGTCTTGATGCCTCTCGCCTTTGCTTCGTAGCTGGCTGCGAGCACGACGCCGCCACCGACGATCACCGGTTTGCCCCTGAGCTCGGGAGCGTCGCGTTGTTCGACCGACGCATAGAAGGCATCGAGGTCTGCGTGCAAG
>CALLIQ010000688.1 GCA_938008925.1 uncultured Acidimicrobiales bacterium | reverse complement strand
GTTGTTTTTGTTGTTGTTGTTGTTGTTGTTGTTGTTGTTGTTTTTGTTGATGTTGTTGATGTTGTTGTTGTTGTTGTTGTTGTTGTCGGTGTTGTTCTCGTCGTTGGTGTTGTCGTCCTGCGGGGTCTCGTTCTTGGTGTTCTCTTCTTGGGCGATCGTTGTGCTGGTGGCCTTGGTTGCGTCGGCGTCGACGGCGGTGCCGCCGACCGAGCAGGCGCTGGCGGCGATGGCCATGACACCGGCGAGGGCGAGTGCCCGAATGGAGCGCTTCTTGGTGCTCTTGGCGGCGGTCTTGGTGGTGTTGGCGGCGGTGGTCGTGGTGAACATTGCATGGTCCTCGTTCCGTGTGGTGTGCCGGGTTGTTCCGTGCACTGATCACACAATGAGGGAGGACCCCACGTTCGTTCTGTGAGCCGCTTCACAGAACGAGAAGTTTCTTTCGTCGGGCCATCGAGACGTGGCCGACCGGCCTCTGGTTTGCTGTCAGTCGAGCAGGCCGCGTTGAAGGATGAGATAGCCGTCGGCTGCGACCGGTTGCGCGAGTTCGGCCCCGAGCGGGCGCGGTCCGATTCCCCGCAGGACGCCCTGTTCGGTGCGCCACGAGGTCGCCCCGGGGGTGTCGAAGGTGCCGGGCGGCGCTTCCCAGACACGGCCCTGGCCGAGGCTGGCGAGTTCGGCGGGCGAACCGGTGAACAAGATCGAGCTCGCGCCGTCCGCCACCTCAGACGGTCGAGCGAACACGACGAGCAGGTCGGCCAACGCGGCAGCCTCGTCGAGGAAGTGGGTCGCCATCACGACGGTGGTCGCGTTGGCCAGCTCGGTGATCGCAGCCTTGGTGTTCAGCCGGATCTCGGGGTCGAGGGCGACGAGTGGCTCGTCGAGAATGGCGATGCGCGGTGGCCCGAGGACCGCCTGGGCGAGCGTCACGCGCTGGCGATTTCCCTCGGAGAGTTCGCCGATCTTGGTCGACGCGAGATCTCGGAGCTCGAAACGGTCGAGCGACCGCCACACCTCGCGTTGGCGATCGCGGGTGTCGAGGGCGAGTCGAAGCGTTGCGACGTAGTCGACCGCGTCGAAGACGCGTGCCGATGAATGAAAGCGGGTGGCCTGGGGCCCGTACCCGAGCCACGAGCGAACCGTCTGACGGTTGGCCTTCTCCGACAGGTCGAGACCGTCGACCCGGATGGTCCCGGCGTCGAGCGGGGCGACGGTGGCCATCACCCGGAGCAGGGTCGTCTTGCCGCAGCCGTTTGGCCCGAGGAACGCGACGACACCGCCATTGACGGAAAAGTTGACGTCTCGGACGGTGACGTCGCCGCGCGACACCGACACGCGGTCGAGCACGAGGGAGAGGCCACCACGGAAGGTCGGGAGCGTCTCGTGCTCGCCGCCGTGTTGGCCGGGGTGTCGGGGTGGCTCGATCACCAGCGAACGGCTTCCTCGAGCTCGCTCCGGCGGGCCCACAGCGCTCCGGCTCCGATGGCGGCGAGCACCAGCCACACGAGCTGCCCGGCCGGGCGGAACGCCACGACGTCGTCGGTGGCGACGCCGGCCACGATGGCCATCGCCAGCAGCCACGACACAGCGACGATCGTGGTCGACTTCGTCATCGAGTAGGTGGCGGAGAGCGTGAGGGCGATCAACGTGAGCGCAACGCCGGGCAACAGCCAGGCGATCGCGAACCACCGTCCGCGGAGGACGATGCCGACGCCGACGTTCACGAGCGCAGCGACGGGGGCCACGGCTGCTGCCCGCCAGATCAAGAGGCGGATGCCGCCGATCGGGGCGGCGACGGCCACCTCGTGCGACGGTTCGGCCGAACGTCGGTACGCGACGGCGACCGCGCCGAGGAGGGCGAGCGGCGAGATGATCAAATAGCCGACGAAGCGGTTCGATCCCTGCGCCGCATCGCTGCTGACCAGCAGGCTGAGCACGGCGAGCGCGCCGAGGGCCGTGCCCCACGCTCGGGTCAGCGACGGTGTTGCTCCAGCGAGGCGACCCGCTGGCTCCGATGCTCCGAGGCGACCGGCCAGCCGCTCGAGACGAGACGGTTGAGGCCGGTCGAGTTCGTTGTCGATGTCGAACCACAGCTCGTCGAGCCGCGGCGCTGATGCGAGGGCGCCCAAGCGCGAGCGCAATGCGGGGTCGGTCATGAGGAGCTCCTCGATGGCGGCGTCGCTCTCGGCGTCGAGGCGACCGTTTCGGTATGCCTGGAGTTGTCGATCGGTGATGTCGGCGGTCATGCGACGTCCTCCCGTCGGTGGGGATCGGGGCCGAGCTCGGCCTTGAGTTGGGCACGGGCTCTCGCCATGCGGGTCTTCACGGTTCCCTGCGGCATCTGGTGGAGCACGGCGATCTCCTTCGTGGTGAGGCCGTCGAGGTTGGCGGCGAGGAAAACGGTGCGCACGTCGGGATCGAGGGTTGCGACGGCCCGCGCGATCGGGCCGCTGAGGCGTCGATCGAGCGCCGTGTCTTCTGCAGACGGCATCGTTTCGTCCGGTGCCGGCTCTTCGGTCGGCGTCGGGCGCTTCTTGCGCAGCTGGTCGATCAGGCGCCGAGAGGCGATACCCCACAGCCACGCAGCGACCTCGCCCTCACCCCGCCAGTCGGCAGCGCTCTTCCACACGGCCAAGAACGTGTCCTGCAGAGCGAGTTCGGCGATGTCGACGTCGTCGCATCGCCGCTGCAGCCGGATGAGTAGCCAGCCTGCGTGCTCGTCGTAGAGGGCGCGCAGCGAATCCCGATCGCCAGCGGCGATCTGGTCGAGGAGCCCGGCGTCGGAGATCGCCGGGTTCGAGGGTGGTGGGGGAGGAGTCACGTGTTCGATTGAGCGGCGGCGGGGCCATCTTCACGCTCGTGGTCGGGCGATCGGTGGACCCGCAGGCCAATGGCGAGCCGTGCGGCCCGCACCCCACTGTCGTATCGACCCTCGCTCGCGGTTTTTCGTCGCGATCGGAAGCCGACTCACGGTGCCCGACGGGGGCCGGCCGGGGTGAGAGGCTGGAAGCCGTGCTCGCTCACCCCCATCACGATTCGTCCGCCCGTCTCGTCTCGATTCCTCGCCCATCGCTCGGCGATCAGGTCGAGGTCGTGGTGGAGCTCCCCGATGTCGCCGCCGGTGGACTCGGCGTGGAGAGCGGCTGGCTTCGGAGCGTCCGCGATGGCGAGCAAATCTGGGTCGAGGGCGTGCGCGACGGCGACCGTCTCGTCTTCGAGTTCGAGTGCGCGCAGGCCGTCCACAACTACCGGTTCCATCTAGACACCGCCCTCGGCCCGCGTTGGCTGACCGGCGCCGGTCTCATCGACTTCGACCCGACCGACCGAGACGACTTCCGGCTGCTCACCACTGGCGGCGGTCCCGAGTGGGTGCCGGACCTCGTGTGGTACCAGATCTTCCCCGATCGCTTCGCCACGACGGGGCGCTACTCGCACGACGATCACGACACCGACACGTCGTGGGCTCAATGGGTCGATTGGGACGCTCCCATCGCCGACGGTCACGCGGCCATGACCCAGATGTACGGCGGCGACCTCGATGCCATCGCTGACCGGATCGGCCATCTGGTCGACCTCGGCATCGGCGGCATCTATCTCACGCCGGTGTTTCCCGCTCGGTCGAACCATCGCTACGACGCCTCGACCTTCGATCGAGTCGATCCGGTGCTCGGCGGCGACGAGGCCCTCGCTCGGTTGTCGAGGGTCGCTGCCGATCACGGCATGCGGGTGATGACCGACCTCACGCTCAACCACACCGGTGACGGTCACGAGTGGTTTGAGGCGGCGACGGCGGACGCGGCATCGGACGAGGCTGGCTTCTACTTCTTCGACGAACACCCCGACCGGTATCAGAGCTGGATGGGCATCTCGAGCCTTCCGAAGCTCGACCATCGAAGCGACGAGCTGCGCCGCCGGTACTACGAGGGCCCGAACTCGGTCCTCGCCCGCTATCTCGACGAGCCATACAACATGGCCGGCTGGCGCATCGACGTCGCCAACATGACCGGCCGGCTCGGCCCACTCGACATGAACCACGAAGTGGCGCGCATCGCCCGAGCGACGATGGACGAGTCCGCTCCGGACCGCTGGCTGGTCGGCGAGCACTTCTTCGACGCGACCCTCGACGCGGCCGGCGACGGATGGCACGGCGTCATGAACTACGCGGGCCTGACCCGGCCGATCGCCTCGTGGCTCGGAGAGTTCACGGCACTCGGCGCATTCATGACGGGCCCGGGCCAGGCATCGCGCGACGGCTCGCAGATGGCCGCCGCGATGGATGCGATCCGCGGCGCCACGCCGTGGCAGGTGACCATGAGCTCGATGAGCCTGCTGAGCTCTCACGACACGGCCCGATGGCGCACCATGTGTCGCACCGACGACGTTGCGATGGTCGGGTTCGGGTTGCTGTTGTGCATGCCGGGTGCGCCGACGTTCTTCTATGGCGACGAGGTCGGGCTCACCGGCGACACGTCCGAGCGCGCTCGCCGCACGATGCCGTGGGACGAGTCGGCATGGGACCGCCGCTTCCTCGACTGGTATCGATCGGTGATCGCGGTCCGAAACGACAGCGATGCGCTGCGGCGAGGCGGGTTCCGCTGGGTGCACACCGAGGCCGATGCGGTCGTGTTCTTGCGCGAGTCGGTCAACGAGCGCGTGCTCGTTCGAGCCGCGAGGGCGACGTCCGAGCCCGTGTCGATTCCCGCCGGTCTGCTCCGCAGCTCGACCGCGACCGCCCTCGTCAACGGAAGCGATCTCGTCGCCACCGCGGACGGGGCGATCGTGCTTCCGGGCGATGGTCCCCTGCTGTCGATCTGGCGGTTGGACTGACCACCGAGTCGGGCGGGCCCGGCACTCGGGACTTCGGTCGGATCGGTGACATCATCGGGAGATGACCGACGCCAGCACCCCGCCGTCCGCCGAAGATCCCGACACGGTCCACGATCTCCGCACGCCGGCGCTCGTGGTCGATCGAGCGATTTACCAGCGCAACAAGGCGACGATGGATGCGGTCCGACCCGGCCTCGAACTTCGCCCCCACGTGAAGGCCTTCAAGTCGACGGGGATGGCCGCCGACCTGGCAGCGGACGGTCACACGGGGTTCTGCGCTGCGACGCCGAAAGAGATCGAGGGGTTGGTCGCCGCCGGACTCACCGACGACTTGTTGCTCGCCAATCAGACACTCGACGCAGCCCGCCTCGGGCGCCTGTCGGACCAGGCTCAGATCACCGTCGCCATCGACTCCGACGAGACGTTGGCGGCAGCCGTCGCCGGTGGCGTTCGCAACGTTCTCATCGACGTCGAGGTCGGCATGCCCCGGTGTGGCTGTGACGTGAGCGAAGCCGGCCCGCTCGCAGACAAGGCCAGAGCAGCGGGCCTCGAGGTGCGCGGCGTCATGGGCTACGAGGGCCACCTGATGATGGTGACCGAGCGAGAGAAGAAGGAGTACCTCGTCGAGAAGTCGATGAAGCAGCTGCTGGCGGCGCACGAAGCGGTCGGTGGCGAGATCGTTTCGGGCGGCGGCACGGGCACCTACGACATCAACACGTGGATCACCGAACTGCAGGCGGGCAGCTACCTCCTGCTCGACACCGACTACGCCCGTCTTGGTCAGCCCTTCGAGACGTCACTCACGGTCGTGGCCACCGTGATCTCGGTGAGCCCGAAGGGCTGGGCCGTCGTGGACGCCGGACTCAAGGCGTTCGGCGTCGACCACGGCAATCCGACGTGGCCTGACGGTGAGGTCATGTTCTGCGCTGACGAACACACGAGCCTGGTCATCGACGAGAACTCGCCGACGCTGTCGGTCGGCGATCGCGTGTCGCTCGTGCCGGCCCACGTCGACCCCACGGTGGCCCGGCACGAACAGTTCTGGATCACCGAAGGTGACACGGTCGTCGACAAGTGGGACATCGACCTTCGCCATTGGTGAGGTGAGCGCCACGCTTGCCCTGCGTCGCTAGAGGTTCTTGGCAGAACTCACCACAGCCACCGGCTTTCGCCACGTGATCGTGTGGCGTCCGTGGATTCTTCGCTTGAACTCCGAACCCGGCAGCACGTTCGCTGCCAGCTTCCTCATCTGATGGTCGGTCAGCGGTGGTGGCCACACCATCGGCGCGGCGTGATCCCAGACCTCGACACCGTGGGCTCGCTTGTGGATCTGCGTGGCCATGCCGGCGAGGGCATCACGGAGGAGATCGCGGGGATAGGAGCTCCGCCCGATGCCCACGATGCCGAGCCGCCCGCCGGGAGTGAGCAGGTGGGCCATCCGTCGTAGCCCTGTTTCGGCATCCATGTGGTGCAGCGCAGCGACCGACACGATCAGGTCGAATGAGCCCGGCTCGAACGGGTAGTCGAGAACGTCCCCGACGACGTACGAGACAGATCCCTCAGACGGCTCGGACCGTGCTCTGAGAATGCTCGCCTCGTGGGGGTCGATTCCAATCACCGAGTCACATACGCGTGCGAGTTGCCGAGTGAGCAGGCCGCCACCGCATCCAACGTCCAACGCACGTCTCGCGGGGCCGAGTTCAAGGAGCAGATCGTGGTAGTGAGTGTTCCGATTCCACCGGTCGCGCTCGGCGGTCATGGTCGTGGAGTGTTCCACGCGTCGGCCTCACGCTCCCCGCATGTGTGGATCCGAGGCTCGATGGCCGGCCATCGCTCTGCCAGCAATCGCTCTGTCGACCATCGCTCTGCCGGCTATCGCTCGGGTTCCGTTTCCAGCGCACGTGACATCGTGTCGATCATCCGAGTCGGCGCGCCGTGGGTCTTTGACAGTCCCGCCACCACGCCAGCTTGATCCTGTTCGTCGCGGTTGGCGCTCAGCTTTTGCTTCGCCTCGATCCGTTCGATGGAAACCGAGAACCCAACGATCCCCTTGAGCTGCTGGTCGATGAAGTCCGAGGGGGCGTCACTCACCGCCCATCGATCGGCGCCGTCGGTTCGCAGTGACTCGTGCCTGTCGGTCAATCGTGTGACGACGTCCGCAAGCCACTCAGGATCGTGATGGACCTGGGCCGTGCCGTGAACATGCACCGCTTCGTAGTTCCACGTCGGGACGACGCGCCCACCGTTCGCTTGCTTGGAGGGATACCAACTCGGCGACACGTAGCTGTCCGAAGCCGCCGCGATGATGATCACCGGTTGGCCGTCGAGCGCTTGCCAGTGCGGGTTGGCCCGTGCGAAGTGGCCGATCAGCAAACTCGACTCCGCGTCGACGATCACCGGGACGCTGGTCGCCTCGAACCCAGACTTGCCCGTCGACACGAGATGGACGAGACGTGCCGCTTCCAAAATCTCCAGGGCGGCTGCGGGATTCTCGACTCGATCCGTCGGGCGGGCGTACATCACTCGATGGGAGCACCCCAACCCGTTGCATGCAAGCAGGCTCACCACCTGCGCACGAGCGGCGTTCGACCGGTCGAGACTGAGATCGCTAGCCTCCAGACAATCGCGACTTCTTCGACTCTCGAAACAACTGATGGCGATTCCGCCGGTCCCGACGACCCTCGGTATCGCTGGATTCTCCTCGCGTTGGTGATGCTGGCGTTGATGACCTTCGGGTCGTTGATGACCATCGTGACGGTGTCCCTCGGCGAGATCGGCGACGACCTCGGCGCATCACGCTCGACCATGACCTGGGCCATCACGGGCCTGCTCCTGGCCACGGCGTTGGGCACACCGATCGCTGGAACGCTCGGCGACATCTACGGCCATCGCCGGATGGTGCTCCTCGGTCTGGCTTCTGGTGCGGTCCTCACCGCTGCCAGCGGACTCGCCTGGAACGCCGCGTCGCTCATCGCCTTCCGGGTCGCATTCGGGTTGTTCTCGTCAATGGTGAGCCCGAACGCCGTCGCCCTGATGATGCACGCCTTCGGCGCCGACCGGCGGGCCACGGCGATGGGCTGGTATCAGTTCGCCGTGACGGGTGCCCCGACGATCGGTCTGGTGATCGGCGGTCCGCTGATCGACGTACTCGGCTGGCGGGTCCTGTTCTTCGGGTTCGCCGGCATCAGCTTCCTGGCGTTCATCATCGGCCTCGTCGTGATTCGGCCGACACCGAGAAGCGAAGGGCGCCCACTCGACCTGCCGGGAGCGACAACCCTCACGCTCGGCGTGCTCGCCGGCCTTTTGGCGATTACTCGGATCACCGCAGCGATCCGCGACGAGAGCATCGGGGCTGCGGTCACCGACCCGATCTCATTGGCGCTGCTGGCTGGGCTCGTCGTCGGCATCCGGGCCTTCGTCTCCATCGAGCAGCGATCCGCTGCGCCGATGCTCCCCATTCGCTACTTCCGCCGACGCGACTTCTCGCTGCCGATGCTGACCTCCGCAACGATGCAGTTCGCCTACATGGGTGGTTTCGTGATCACGCCGGCACTGCTCGAGGGCCGCTACCTCTGGACCGTCGGCGGCGTCGCGTTGCTGATGGCACCGCGCCCTGGCGCGTTCAGCCTGTCGTCGTTGCTCG
>CALLIQ010000687.1 GCA_938008925.1 uncultured Acidimicrobiales bacterium | reverse complement strand
CATCCCCTCCTCGTACTGCCACAGGTTCTGCAGGAACCCGAAGAGAGCCAGCGGTTCGGTCGGCGGAACGTCGGGGAGTGGGCGGAGGATGCCTTTCGGTCGGCCGGTGGTGCCAGACGAGTAGAGCATCGAGGTGCCCAGACGTTCGTTGGCGATGGGCCCGGTCGGCTGGCTCGCGGTTGCTGCGACGAAATCTCGGACCTCGCTCGATGCGGTGGAAGTGATCGAGCCGTCGGCTACTTCCGGATCGCCGACGACGAGGGTGAGGGTGACGTTCGGGCACTGCTCGAGAGCGGCAAAGGCCACGTCGCGCCGAGAGGCCGAGGTGATCAGCACCTGCGATTCGGAGTCGTTGACGATGAAGGCGACCTCGTCCGCGGTCAGATAGGAGTTGATCGCCGTGTAGTAGAGGCCCGATCGATCGCCGGCACCGCATGCCTCGAAGTAGCGATCGTTGTTCTCCATGAAGATCGAATAGTGGTCCAGCCGCTCGAGACCGTGGCTCGTGAGCAGGTGCGCCAGCTGATTCGACCGCGCCTCATACTCGGCGTAGGTGACCGTCGCACCGGTCGACGCCATGATGAAAGCGGCACGTTGGGGATCGGCTTCAGCGATGTGCGGTGCGTACATGGCCCCGATCCTGGGCCGCGAGCCCCGCCGGGATCAAGCTGAACCACCGATGTCGAGGGCCGCGTCGTTCGGCTGAGCCGGCGTGCTCGTCGCCCCGAGCCCGACGCTCGCCAGGAGGCCGGCGAGGACCACGACGATGATGCCGACGATCACCGCCGACTGGCCCGACGACTCGGCGATGAGCCCGGCGACCGGCGGCCCGATGAGGCCCCCGATGCCGAACGACAGGAACAGCAGACCCATCAACCGGCCGACGTCGGCGAGTCCGAACAGGGTGATGGCCACCTCGGGCGAGATCGCGACGAACCCGCCGTAGGTCGTGCCGAGGAGAACGGCGAAGACGATCAGCGTCGGCACCGAGCCGCCAGCGCTCAGCCAGACGAGATAGGCGACCGGCTGACACACGAGCATCAGCTGGTAGAGCCGGACACCGCCGAGCGGAGCGGCGAGCGACGTCAACGCGAGCCGACCGATGATGCTGGCCAAGCCGATCACGCTCATGACCAACGCTGCGGTGGAGGGTTCGACGCCGTTGTCGGTCGCGAACGGCACGATGAATGCGAACGCACTGAAGAGGCCGATCGACATGAGAAGCGCGGAGGCGAACAGGCGGCGGAAGACGGGTTCGGCGAAGTAGCCCCTCGTCGACGATGTCGACACGGCCTCACCCTCCGCTGGCGACGGCCGTGCGGGCTGCCGGATGACGGTGAGCAACGCGAACGTGAAGCCGACGAGTCCGACGATGGCGAGCCCGCGGTAGGCGGTGCGCCATCCCTGCGACGAGATCAGCGACTCCGAAAACGGGATGAGGAAGAGTGTTCCGAGGCCGTTGCCGGTGGCGACGAGGCCGAGCGCGGCGCCCCGCCACTTCACGAACAGCGACCCAGCCGTACCGGTCAGCGGCGCGACGAAGCAGCCACCTCCGAGCCCGACGCCGATGCTGTAGGTGAGGTAGCCGAGCCACAGCCGATCGACGATCGAGGTGAGAAACAGCCCCACCACGAACAACACGGCCCCGGCGAACAGGAGCGGAATCGGCCCGATTCGATCGGAGAGCGGACCGGACACGATCCCGAAACCGAAGAACAACAGCAGGGTGAGGGCGAAGATCAGCGCCGTCGAGCTGCGATCGGCGTCGAACTCCTCCGCCATGGCATCGAAGAACGTGCCGAACGTGTAGGCGGTGCCGAACGCGATGCCATTGGCGACGGCGACACCGAGTGCTGCGACCCACGCCCGGCCACTGTCGACGACCGAGGCGGGAGCATGGTCGTTCGATCGCAGCACGCCCCGAGTCAAAGCGGCCCCCGACGGTGGGTCAAGTTGGTCGCCGAGATGCCAAATCTGCGCTGTTGAGGCGTTCTACCTTTCTGCTGTAGGTGCAGGCGGTCCGTGTCGACAATCCCTTTGATGAAGGGATTGCCAAGCGCATTCGCTCGTGCACCCATTTCGGTGCGCCTGGTCGCTCTCCTTCTGCTGCCCGTGATCGGGCTCACCTTCTTCGCCGTCTCGACGGCGCTCAGCGATCTGAGTCGAGCGAGTGCGGCCGACGGACTCGTCGAACAGGCCGATCGGGTGGCGCTGCTCAGCACGCTGTCGTCGGCGATCGACGACGAGATCGACTCGCTGTTGAGCGAAGCCGACGTCGAGCTGGTCGGGATCGAAGCCGACATCGGCGCCGGCGCGATCGGCGGCAACCTGAGCCAGGACACCCTGGTCGAGCGGGTCGATGCAGCATTCGCCGCGGTCCAGGCTCTCGACGAGCGCAGCGACGTCGACCTCGACGGATGGGCCGACCCAGACGCGGTGCGCCGTGCCCTCGACGGCTACGGCCTGATCCGCGAAGCGCGCGTCGACACCTTCCTCGACCGCAACGACATCCGTGCGCTCGACCAACTCGTCGCCGCTCCGATCCGCCGAGCTCTCCAGAGTGAGATCGAGCTGTTCGAGGTTCGCCAGTCCGAGCTGGAGCTCGGTCCCGATCTGGCCGCGACCGTCCGAGCATCCGAGGCGTCGGTCGAGCTGCTCGATGCGGCTCGCGTCGAACGCCGCGCCCTCACCGAGTACCTCCTCGACCGCAGCGACTCGACCGAAGCCCGCGATCGGCTGGTCGAAGCGTCGGTCCGCTTCGACGTCGCATCGGCCGAACTCGATCGACGGGTGCCAACCGACCTTCGCACCGTGCTCGACGACGTCGTGTCCTCACCCAGCTGGCGGGCCATGGACGACATCCGTCGTCAGGCCCTCGACGGTGGCCTCGGCGACCTCGGCCTCGAGTCCGACGACACTCGGTCGCTCGCCATCGCCGTCTACGTCCAGGGCTTCCAGCGCACCGCCGACCTCGTGGTCGTCGATCGTTCCATCACCGATCACGTCGCCACCGAAGCGAACTCGCTTTCGGAGAGCTCGACCCGGAGCTTCCAGCTCGTGATCGGCGTCAACTTGATGCTCGCGATCGTGACGGCGATCGCCGGCACGATGACGGTGCGATCGATCGTGCTCCCGCTCCGCCGTCTGCAGACTCGAGCGCAGCGCATCACCGACGGCGAGCTCGTCAACGAGTCGACCGATCGCCACGGGCCACAGGACCTCGCCCTCGTCGACCTCGCCCTCGACAATCTCACCGACGGTCTCGCCACCGTCAACGCCCAGACCCAGGCGCTGTCGGAGGGACGTCTCGACGACAGCGTGCTCGACGGCACCGTCGCCGGTCCGCTCGGCCAGTCGATCCACGGCTCGGTCCGGCGGATTCGGACGCTCACCTCGTCGCTCGAACACCAGGCCAACCACGATCGTCTCACCGGACTTCCGAACCGGTCCGCCCTCCTTGGCCTGCTCGACGATTGCCTCACCGGCGACACCTCGGCCAGGATTCCGGTCGTCGCGATCATGATCGATCTCGACGGGTTCAAGCGGGCCAACGACACGATGGGTCACCCCGCAGGCGACGAGATCCTGATCCAGATGGCCAACCGGCTGCGCGAGGTCGAGCCCGAGGCGTTCCTGTGCCGCCTCGGTGGCGACGAGTTCATGCTGATCATGGTCGGAGAAGACGACGAACAGGTCGGCGCGCAGCTCGCGGCGCAGGTCGTCGAGATGCTCAGTGCCCCGATCGCCATCGCCGCCGGCACGGCGTGGCTCTCGGCCAGCGCCGGTGTCGTCGCTTCGGCAACGCCCGCCTGGCTGTCGCCGACCGAGGTCATGCGCCGCACCGACCTCGCCCTCTATGAAGCGAAGGACCTCGGTCCCGGCGAAATGGTCGTGTTCGACCAGCGACTCCACGACTCGGTCCTCATGCAGAACCAGATCGAGGGCGAGCTCCGCAAGGCGCTCACGTGTGACGAGTTCAAGCTGCATGTCCAGCCCATCGTGGAGACCACCAACAACTCCTTGGTCGGCTTCGAGGGGCTGCTCCGCTGGGAGCCGGCCGGTCGTCCGTCGGTGTCGCCGGGCGTGTTCATCCCCGCCGCCGAGCGGTCCGATCTCATTCTCCAGATCGACGAGTGGGTCATCGACCGGGGCTGCCAGATTCTGTCTCAGTGGCGATCCGATCCTCGCCTCGCCAATTGCTCGCTCTCGCTGAACATCTCGGGTCGTCACGTCGCCTCTCGCGACCTCGTCCGACGAGTTCGCTCGGCGATCAGCCGCCACGAGGTCGATCCCGCCAAGCTCATCATCGAGGTCACCGAGAGCAACCTCATCCCCAACATCGACCGAGCCGACGACGTCTTCCGGGGTCTCCGGGCGCTCGGCGTGAAGTTGGCGATCGACGACTTCGGCACCGGCTATGCGTCGGTCGCTCACCTTCGTCGTGTCGAGTTCGACCGGATCAAGATCGACCAGACGTTCGTGTCTCGCCTCGACGACGTCACGGAACGATCGATCGCGACGCTGCTCGTGTCGCTCGGCCGAGACCTCGAGCTCGAGGTGGTCGCCGAGGGCATCGAGACCCGGGATCAGCTCGCCTGGGCTGCCGGCGCAGGCTGCACCCACGGGCAGGGCTATCTGTTCGCTCGTCCGACTGCGCCCGAGCACATGGACGAGCTGCTCGAGTCGATCGACTCGGCTCTCCAACCCGTCTAGCCGCCGACCGGTCTCCACAACGAGTCTTCGCAACCGGTCGGCGAGTTTCGCGGTCGTGACTTCGACGTGCCGGCCGACGCAGGTCAGGATGGCGGTCGTGTCCTCGGTCGCTGAGTCTTCGACAGATCGGCAATCGGTCGTTCGGTTGCTGCCGTTGTTCCTCGGCGGCCTGCTCGGCCCGTTCGGCACCATGGTGGTGCTCCCGATGTTTCCCGAGCTTCGCTCCGAGTTCGACGCGTCGTCGGAGGCCGTCAGCCTGGGGTTCAGCGTCTACTTGCTGTCGCTCGCCCTGTTCATGATCGTGTCGGGAACGATCGGCGAGCGGTTCGGTCGGCGCCGGGTCGTCCGCCTGACCTTCATCATGTACGCGGTCACGTCGGTGCTCTGTGCGTTCGCCCCGACGCTGACCTGGTTTGTCATCGGTCGCGGGCTGCAGGGTGTCGCCAACGCATTCATCACGCCGCTTCTGCTCGCCGGACTCGCCGAGATCACCGCGCCGAGCCGGCTCGGCGCGATCGTCGGCATCTACTCGAGCTTCCAGGCCTTCGGTTCCGCAGCAGCACCGTTCATCGGCGGTCTTCTCGCAGAGTTCGACTGGCGTTATGCGTTCTACGCAACCGCACTGCTCGCGATCGTCTTGGCGCTGTTCCCGCCGCCGGGCGAGCCGAGAACCGGGGCAGCCGTCCCCGAGATCCGTCCCCTCATTTCCAAGCGGATGCTCCTCCTCGGCATCGGTGCGCTGAGTGCGGCTGCCGGTCCAATCGGGGCCGCCGTTCTCGTCGGGCTCAAGGCGCGCGACGAACTCGGACTCTCGTCGGGTGAAGCGGGTGTGTTGTTGTTCGCTGGTGGCCTCGGCGCTGCGCTGTGCGGACCGTTGTGGGGTGTCGTCGTCGACCGCTACGGCATGGCGGTGTCGACCGTTGCCGGCGTGATCACGCTTCTCGTCGGCGTCATCGGTCTCGGCCTCGCCGACAACTGGCTGGCGCTGACCGCGCTGTGGATCGTGGTCGGATCGGTCGCCAACCTCATCGTCGTCGTCTTGCAGGCTTCCGCCGCCGTCGCCATCCCCAGCAATCGAGGCGGCGCGGTGTCCGGGATGCTCGCGTTTCGGTTCCTCGGCCATGCGATCGGACCGATCGCTCTCGTGCCGGTGTTCGAGCGCGCGTCGCCGATGTTGGCCTTCACGGTCGCTGCTGCCCTCGGCCTGATCACGCTCGCCGCGTTGCTGAAGTTCTTGGGCGAACCGGTGCCGAGCACGACCTAGTTCGGCCGCTCGGCTGGAGAGTCCTTGGTCGGCTGTCGCATGATCCCCCGGCTTGGGGCCATCATGGTCCGGTGACCGCCCCGACACCCCCAACGCAGCCCGCCGGACACGGCGGCGTTCAGAGCGCTGGTTGGTACCCGGACCCGTGGCAGGTCAGCCCGTTCCGCTGGTGGGACGGTCACATGTGGACCGCCCACGTCGGCGGTGAGGCGCAGTCGAAGCCGAAGGTCCCGGCCTGGACCAGTTGGCCCGTGATCCTCTGCGGCATCCCGATGGTGATCATCTCGGTGGTGCTGGCTTTCTCGCAGCCGCTCGCCGTCGCCCTGGGGTTCGTCCCGCTGTTCATCGTCGGGCCGGTGATGATCTGGCTCGACCGGGTCGAGCCGGAACCGATCGAATCGAAGGTGCACGCCTTGCTCTGGGGCGCTGCGGTCGCGACCCTCGTCTCGCTGATCGTCAACACGGTCGTCGGGCTCGCCACCAGCGAATCGGTCGCAGCCGTCGGATCGGCTCCGATCATCGAAGAGATCATGAAGGCGCTCGGCATCGTCTGGATGGTGCGCCGCAAGGAGCTCGACGGGGTCATGGATGGCTTCGTCTACGCCGGGTGGGTCGCCCTCGGTTTCGCCATCGTCGAAGACTTCTTGTACTTCGCTACTGCCGCCGAGGCCGATCAGCTCGCCGGGGTGTTCGTGGTTCGGGCGCTGCTGACGCCGTTCGCCCATCCGCTGTTCACGGCTTGGACCGGCTTGGCGGTCGGTCGTGCGGTGTCGAAGAACAAGCCGATCTTTCCGTCGATTCTCTGGGGGCTCGCCCTCGCCATCGGCACCCACATGGCATGGAATGGAGCCCTCGTCATCGGCGGCGAGATGGGCAACGTCGGGTTGATCGGGCTGGTCGCGCTGCTCTTCGTCGTGCTGTTCGTGGTGGTCGCCGTCGTCTTGATCCGCTTCCGCTCACGTGAGCAGCAGCGCTTCACGGCGCTGGTCCCCTTCCTCGCTCAGCGCTACGGCTTGAGCGCTGGTGAGGTCCAGGTCTTCAGCGAGTGGCGGACGATGTTGCGCACTCGAAAGTCGCTCCCGAAGGCGCAGCGCAAGCACTTCGACGGCGTGCACGCTGCCCTCGCCCGCCTCGCGGTGCTGTATGGCCGTGAGGGTGAACTCGACCACGCGACCGAGGAACTGCTTCGCAGCCAACTGCACGAGGCTCGCCGCGCTCCCATGGCCTGAGTGCCTGAGTGCCTGAGTGCCTGCCTCGGCCGGGCCCGCCCCGCTTGCGCCGCCTACGCTCCGATCATGACGCTCCGGTTCGGTCTCGCATTCGCTTCGAGCATGGGGACCGACGCCGCGTCGGCCCTGGAGGTTGCTCGGGTGGCCGAAGAGGTCGGGTTCGACTCGGTGTGGGGTGGCGAGCACGTGATTTTCCCCTCGTCGATCGAGTCGGCCTACCCGTACACGCCGGACGGCAAGGTGCCGGCAACACCCGAGACGCCGATTCCCGACCCGCTCATCTGGCTCGCCTACGTGGCTGCTGCGGCGCCGACCCTGCGCCTCGGCACCTGCATCCTCATTCTTCCGCAGCGCAATCCGCTCGTGTTGGCCAAGGAGCTGGCAACGCTCGACCACCTCAGCAACGGCCGCGTCGAGCTCGGTATCGGGGTCGGCTGGATGCGCGAGGAGTTCGAGGCGCTCGGCATTCCCTGGGAGCGTCGGGGTGCCCGCACCGATGAATACGTCGCCGCATTGCGCACGATCTGGTCGGGGTCGCACGTCGAGTTCCACGGCGAGTTCGTCGACTTCGAACCGCTCACCTGCACGCCCCAGCCGGCCCAGGGCGCCGACATCCCGATCCTCGTCGGTGGTGACACCCCGGCGGCGATACGACGCGCCGCTCGCCTCGCCGACGGATACTTCCCCGGTGAGGGCGACCCGGTGCAACTGGCCGAGCTCATCGCTGCGCTGCGGGCCGAGTGCACAGCGCAAGAGCGCGACCCGGACGAGGTCGAGATCAATGCGATCTTCGCTGCCCAGATGCAGGATCCGGCCGTCGGGGCGGAGCGAATGGCCGAGATGGGTGTCGCCCGGGCGATGGTTCCCGCCTTCTTCTTCGCCGGTGATGGCGGGTTGGATCGCTTGCGTGAGTTTGGGCAAGCGATCGTGCAACCCCACCGAGGCTGACGCTGGTTCAGGCGTCGGCCAGCGCCGCCCGATCATCGCTCGACCCGGACGGGAACAGCGTGGCGATCGCGATGGCGCTGGCGAGGTAGCAACCGCCGACGAAGACCCAGGCGATCCGGTAGTTGGCGAGGTCGGTGA
>CALLIQ010000686.1 GCA_938008925.1 uncultured Acidimicrobiales bacterium | reverse complement strand
CTTGCCGTGTTCGGCCGAGAGCTTCTTCGCCAGCTCGCCCGCGTTGGCCTCGACGAGATTGCGGAAGGCGTACATGAGCTTGGTTCGGCGAGCGATGGAAACGTGGCGCCAGTCGGCGGCGGCGGCCTTTGCGTTCTCGATCGCAGCGTCGACCTCGTCGACCGTTGCGAGGTGGAGCGTGGCGGTCTGCTCACCGGTCGCCGGGTTGAAGACCGGCGAGGTACGTCCCGAGGTGCTCTCGACCGTCGTCCCACCGATGAGGTGGTGGATCGCGGTCTGGGGGTGCGTGGCGTCCGACATTGGAGCGCTCCAATTCTGTGGAGGTGACCCGTTCAGGTCAGGTACTGACTCAGCCCACGTTTGTAGTAGATCCCGTGGCCTTTCGCGCCCTGAAAGCGATCGTCGGCGACGATGACGGTGCCTCGGCTCATCACCGTGTCGACCTTGCCGTCGATCGTCATGCCCTCGAAGGCGCTGTAGTCGAGGTTCATGTGATGGGTGTCGACGGAGATCGTCGTGGTGGCCGCCGGGTCGTAGATGACGATGTCGGCGTCGGCTCCTGGCTCGATCACGCCCTTGCGCCCGTAGAGGCCGAACATCCTGGCGGGGGTCGTGGAGCAGAGCTCGACCCAGCGAGACAACGTCAGCTCGCCGGTGACGACACCCTGATAGATGAGGTCCATGCGGTGCTCGACGCCACCGATGCCGTTCGGGATGGCTCGGAAGTCGTCGAGGCCGAGATCCTTTTGTCCGTTGCGACAGAACGGGCAGTGATCGGTGGCGACCACGCTGAGATCGTTCGTCCGTAGGCCCTGCCAGAGATCGGCCTGATGTCCGTGCTCGCGCGATCGCAGCGGCGTCGAACAGACGTAGCCGGCGCCCGCCAGACCCGGTTGGCCGAGGTGTTCCTCGAGGCTGAGGTAGAGGTATTGCGGACACGTCTCGGCGAACACGTTCTTGCCGGCGTTGCGAGCGTTCGCAACCACCTCGAGTGCGTGCGATGACGACAGATGGACGATGTAGAGCGGTGCCTCGGCCACGGTGGCGAGCTGCACCGATCGGTAGGTCGCCTCTGCCTCGAGCTCGGGTCGTCGGACGTAGCCGTGGTTGATCGGATCGGTTTCACCTCGGGCGATGGCTTGTTCGGCGAGCAGGTCGATGGCGATGCCGTTCTCGGCGTGCATCATGATCATCGCCCCGTTGTTGGCGGCGGTCTGCATGGCTCTGAGGATCTGGCCGTCGTCGGTGTAGAGCCGGCCCGGGTAGGCCATGAAGAGCTTGAAGCTCGTGATGCCCTCATCGACGAGGACGTCCATCTCCTTCAACGCCGCATCGTCGACGCCACCGAGCACCTGGTGGAACGAGTAGTCGATCGCACACTCGCCTTCGGCTGCGGCGAACGAGGCATCGAGGGACTCGCGCACGCCGATGCCGACGTGGTGGTTGGCGAAATCGATGATCGTGGTCGTCCCGCCCCACGCCGCGGCGGTGGTGCCGGTCTCGAAGGTGTCCGACGCCGACAGCGTGTCGTCGATCGGCAACTCCATGTGGGTGTGCACATCGACGCCGCCCGGGACGACGAGCTTGTCGCTCGCGTCGATCACCCGCTCGGCGCCACGCTCGGCCGACAGGGCGAGCTCAGAGCCGGGCGCGAGGACGGCGACGATGCGTTCGCCGTCGACCAAGACGTCGTGGTGGGCCTGCCCGGTGGCGGACACCACGAGTCCGTTCTTGATGAGGATGGTCATCGGCTCTTCTCCCGGGCGCGATCGATGACCGACTCTAGTGCTGGGCCGAACTCGGAGTCCGAGCCGGCAGTGGGGTGAAGGGGGTCAGCTCCGGCGCCGGCGTCGGCGAGCTGCGTCGATCTTTCGGGCCTCGGTGATGAGGTTGGCCAGCTTGTCGGCCTTGGACTCCGACGATGCCGGAGACTCGACGTCGAGCGCGGGGGCGAGTGCCTCGAGGAGGGCGCTCACACTGATTCCCTGCTCTGCGCAGAAGTCGTGCCAGTGTTCGTGGGCGTCGTCGGACACATAGGCGTGCAAGGCCTTGCGGCCTTCGGTCTCGGCCATTGTTGGCTCCTTGAAAAACAAAATTCGCGGCGTGCCGTCGCACAGCGTGAATCACGACGCCTTCACTCGAAGTGGTCCCGCATGGCTTCGGCAGCCGGGAGCATAGGGCGCATTGACTAGGCGAAACCAGTCCATCGATCTCAATTGACCGCAGACAGTGTTCGGGGCGTTGGTGTACCCGCAACCGGTCGTTGCGCTCACTTTGCGCCGAGCGGGGCTGCCGGGACGTCTCACCCAATCGGTTTCCTCCCTGGGCCGTTGGCCCTACGGTCTCGCCGGCGTGTTCTGGCGGACTGCAGTTGCGGGAGTTCTTTGTGTTGGGTTGGGTTCGTTCGCGCGCCCGGCCGCCGCTGCCGAGTCGACGTGTGTCCCGCTGTCGGCCGAGCAGATGACGACCATCGCCCAACAGCGCGAGGATCACCTCGCTTCGACGTTCCGGATCGACTCGTTGCATCGCGATCTGCTCGGTGCGGTGCCGTTCGAGGTGCCCGATGGGTGCGGCATGTGGCCGAGTCCCGTTCCCGTCGAGCCGCTTCCGGACCCGTCGATGTTCGGGAATCGGGTCCACCCGATCTTCGGCACGACCAGGTTCCACAACGGCATCGACGTTCGCCACGAGGAGGGAACTCCGGTGCAGGCCATCGCCGCCGGCACGGTCGTCTCGGCCGACTGGACCGGGGGCTACGGCAACACGATCGCGATCGACCACGGTGACGGCTTCTCGACGATCTCGGCTCACCTCGCTGCGTTCGAGGTCGCGGTGGGCGACGTCGTCGAGCCCGGCGATGTGATCGGGCTCGTCGGTCGCACCGGTCGGGTGACCGGGCCGCACCTTCACTTCGAGACGCGCCTCGGCGGTGTGCCGGTCGACCCCGCGTGGTTCATCGGAGGACTGATCGAGCCTGCGTTGGTCGACCACGCGCCGACGCTGATCGATGCACTGCTCGGTCGCTTGGCCCAGCCGGGGCCGGCCAACCCGACTCAGGTGTTGGGCGACGACCAGGTCTCGCGAGTCACCTCGAACTGAGGTGTCGACTTGGTCGATCCTTCTTCGCCGCAGATCGGCACGGGGATTGGTTCGCCGGCCTCGAGGCCGATGCTGCCTGACCCCAGTGCTGACTCGACCGTGACGTCGAGCCCGTCGACGGTGACCGTCCTGGCGGTGTCGAGCCAGTCCCAGCCGTAGTGGGCGAACGCCCGGCCATCGGCGATCTGACCGGCTCGCGAATCGATTCCCCCGCTGCCGCGAGCGATCTCTGCGGCGGTGACGATGTCGAGCGATCGGTCGGCGATGCCGGTGATCGTGTCGACGTCGAGCCACGCCCATCCCATCGCGTCGGGGAAGGTCATGGCCGTCGGTGCGAACCGGTGGCCGCCGATGTGGCTCGTGCGCCAGACGCGAATCCGGTCGTCCCATTCGCCGTGACGGCGGCGGTCGTCGAGCTCCATGAACAGGCGGGCGCCGAGGTTGCCGCAGCAGCGGTCCCGAGATCCGTGGGTGCAGACGAGCACGTCGATCACGTCATCGGTCACGTCACCGGTCACGTCATCCGACGCACCACCATCTTCTGAGGGCGAGCTGCTCGCTGGCTCGTGTGCGCTGAGGTCGCCACCATTGATGGCGATCAACAGGTCGCCGACGTCGGTGGGGGCGACGGCCGTCTC
>CALLIQ010000685.1 GCA_938008925.1 uncultured Acidimicrobiales bacterium | reverse complement strand
GAATCGGTCGGCCTCATCGTCGTCCTGGTCGATCAGCATGCCGGCGAGGTTGGCTTCGAAGAATGCGATCTCGGGCGGACCGAGCGACCGGGCGTGGAACCGGCCGAGGCGGGCGTAGTCGACACACGCCGGGTCGCCCTTGGCGTAGTAGGTCAACGCCCGAACGCTGTAGCAGAGCGCGCCGCCGGCGGTCGGAGTGGAATCGTCGACCATCGCCAACGCAGCGGTGATGAGATCGTCCGCTTCTTCGGTCGACGTCGCCGTCATCGCGCACGCACCGAGGACGACCATGGGCGGTGTCGTCAGCCCCAGCGCTGTCCGGGCCCAATCGCCGATCTCGTTTCGGAAGGACTCGAACGAGAATGCCCAGAGCGCGGTGAGGATGATGTCGCAGGCGTTGTGGTCATCGAAGCCGACGGCGAGGCGGACGGCCTCGCGGAAGTTGTTCCAGTCGTCGGCGAACACGGCGTGCGCCTGATCGAAGTCCGTCCTTGCCTCGCCGAGCCATTTGTGGTGATTGATTTCGGCGAGGTTCACGCAGTGGTCGACGAGGGCCCGCTGAAGGCTGGTGCGATCCGCCTCGCTCAGGTGCCCGTCGCAGTAGTGGCGAACCGTTTCGAGCAACCGATAGCGGGTGGCCGTCGGGGTCTCGACCAAGGCGACCAACGACTTGTCCACCAGATCGGACACGAGGTCGAGCACGTCGTACTCATCGAGGGTGTCGTCCGCACAGAGTCGAACCGCCGCGCCCAAGTCGAAGCTTCCAGCGAAGATCGACAGCCGATCGAGCACCTGCTGCTCGTCTTCGTGCAGCAGCTCATAGGACCAGTCGAGCGCAGCGAGCAACGAGCTGTGCCGGTCGACGGCGCGACGGTCGCGCGACTTGAGCATGCGGAAGCGGTCATCGAGCCGATCGCAGATCTCTCGGGGCGACAGCGCTCGGAGCCGCGCTGCCGCCATCTCGATCGCGAGCGGGAGGCCGTCGAGTCGATTGCAGAGGTCGACGAGGTCCTGGCGAGGCCACCGTTCGGCATCGAAGTGCGCGTCGTTCGCCTTCGCCCGCTCGACGAGCAGGGCCAGCGCATCCGACTCGCTGTCGAGCGGAGCCAGCGGGACGTTCGCCTCGCCCGAGACGCCGAGCGAGGCTTGCGAGGTTGCCAAGACGGCGACCGCTGGGCAGTCCCGCCGGATGCGATCGACAACCGAGGCGACATCGCCGAGCAGCTGCTCGCAGTTGTCGAGCACGAGCAGCGCCGTCTGACGGGCCAGGCCGTCGACCATCGAATCGATGGGGTCGATCCCCTGCTGCTGGGTGAGGCCCGCTGTCGTTGCGATCTGCAAGGCGATGCCGGCGGCGCCGGGGCCGAGCGGGACCAGATCGATCCACCAAACGCCGTCTGGGAACGCGTCCAGGCGGGCGTTCGCCGCCTCGATCGCAATGCGGGTTTTGCAGAGACCGCCCATGCCGCTCACGGTCACCAAGCTGCCTGGCACGACCAGTTCAGCGACCGTCGCGACGTCTCGCTCGCGTCCGACGAAACGCGTGCTGGGCGTGGGCAGCGTGCTCGGCGTGTCGGAACGGATCGTGATCTCGTTCGACAGGCCTGGGCCGGTGAGTTGGAACAGTTCGTGAGGTTCGTCGAAGGACTTGAGCTGTTGCTCGCCCAGAGCAACCGAACCAAGGCCCGACGCTTCGTCGATGGCGGCGAGCGAGTGGGTCGCCCGTGACATGATCACCTGCCCCGGTCCGGCCAGCGCGCCGATGCGAGCGGCCAGGTTCACCGACGAACCGAAGTACTTGCCGTCCCGCTCGTCGGCGAGGCCGGAGTGCAGCCCGATCTGGACACCGATCGGCGCCGCCTCCCAGTCGTGAGTAGTGAGGCGCTGCTGAATCGTCGCCGCTGCCTGAACAGCACTCACGGCGTCGTCGAACGCGATCGCAAACGAGTTGCCAGCGGTGCCGAAGTCGTAGCCACCGTGCTGAGCGAAAACCTCGCTCAGGATCTGCTCGTGCGACGCCAGGGCCGCAGCCATTTGATCGGGAAACTGCTGCCACAACCGGGTGGCGTCAACGACATCGGTCACGACGAACGTGATCGTCCCGGTGGGCCGGTGGCCAACACTGGATGATCCCCCATTCATCATGACGGCGAGACCCTACCGGCCGAGTCGTCCTGCCCTCGAACGGGAGAACGGCGAGGACTGGGAGCGCTGCGAGTCAGCGGTCGGGCGTCGCCATGTCATCCCATCGGCGGCGCCAGTCCGCCGAATGGCTGACGCGTGAATCGCTCGATCGAGCGATGTGCGCGACCGCCGTGGTTCTTCATGCTGGCGGAAGACCGAACGGCCGATTCGCCCCACGAGAGGAACCCGCAATGTTGTCAACGATCACCTTGTCGACCATCACCCTGTCGAAGTCTCTGCCAGAGGCTTCGCGCTCGGACAACCCGCCGCTCCGACAGCGGATCCACCGGGCACGGTGGCGTCGGGCGACGCGCAAGAACGCCCCGACACGACTGAACGCATGGGGTTCGCCAGACGTCGGTTATTGGTAGGACCTGCGACGCCCCGCTACTTCAAGCCGCGCCAGGGATACACGCCTTCGGCGATCAAGGCGTCGCGCAGCGGCTCGATGAGATCGCACAGACGGTGGACCCGATCGTCGCCCACCACGTCCAAGATCGGCTGGGTGGCGAGGTCGGTCTGGACCTCGATCGACTCGCGGAACGCCTTGCCGTCTTCGGTGAAGGCGCCATCCGCTCGAACGAGGTCACGACGATGGAGGTCGGCGACTGCGTCGTCCCACGCCTCGTCGGCCCAGCCCCGCGTGTCCTGCAGACGTGGCCGGTCGATCAGACCGGTGGCGGCATGGAGAACGAGCGCTTCGACCGGGCTCACCGGTGAGGCGGTCAACGCAGCGACGTGTGCATCGCCTCGGTACTCACGAATCACCGTGAGCAACTGCCAGAGACGGGTGAGCGGATCGTCGGGTGGGTCGACGCTCTGGTTGGCCGCGGCAAGTGGACGTCCCGCCATGGACGTGTTGTTCACCATCTCCGACGCGATGTCGGTTGCCTCCGCGATCCCCTCGACCGTCACGGCACCCGCCACGCGATCGAGTACTCGGGACGCTGCGGTCAGCCGCGCCGCCTGGAGCGCTTCGGGCGACGTCGTCTCCCATGCCAGTGGGATTCCTTCGGCCACGGCCTCGGGACTGAAGTTGAAGAACGTGGCGAGGACGAGATCGGGTCCGACGGGTCCCATCGGGGCGGCCCGACTTCCGAAGTACTGCGGCCGGAATGAGCTCAGGCCGAGCTTCCCGTACTCCTCGGCGGCTTCGGGAACGAAGTAGATGAACCCGTGGATGACGTTGGTGGTGTTGCCGAGTCGACGCACTGCTCTGCCCATCGGCCGAACAGTAGGGCGAGAGGGCGATGGGCACCCAGGTCGCCCGCTAGCCGACCCAGATCACTTGCGACTCACGTCGAAGCGCAGCGATGAGCGACGACGCGACGACGTGGATCCCATCGGACGGCGACACGACGGGCCGGGTGGTCACGTCGAATGAGCCATCGCGGCTGGCGGCGTGGATGGACAGGGTGTGGGGCTCGCCCGCTTTCGGCTGTCTCACGGTGGCCTCGGTCCGGTCCACACCGAGACCCGCAAGGCCCGTCGCCACGGCGACGTTCACGTGGTTGGGGAACTGCTCCGCCGCCTCGGCGACCGTGCCGGTGAACACGACCGATGCCGAGTCGCCCTTGGGGACGAGGTCGATCACCGTCTCGACGACGGCGTCGTCGGCGATGCTCAGGGTGGCCACGCCGTCGAGGCCGGCGATGGCGCCCGGCACGAGTCGTAAGCGGTGACCGGACTCGGCTCCGGCTTCTTCCAGGTCGGCAAACAACGTCGGGTCGGCGAGCGCGGTCCCGCTCACGCTCCACACGTCGGCCCGTCGCAAGGCGGCGACGCCGCGCGTCCTGACGGCGTCCGGGCCTGCGGCTTCGATGATGAGGTCGACTGGTTGGTCGAAGAACGCCTCGGGGTCGTCGTCGACGTCGATGCCCTCGACCGGTCGCGCCGATCTGGCCAGCACGGGGCCCAGCTTCCAGCCCGGAGCCTGCCCTCGAACGAGCGCCCGAATCACCGGCCGGGCGATCAACCCGCATCCGATGATCCCGACCGTCCGGATCACTCCCGTCGAAGTGCGAAGCTCGCTCACGACGGCCGGCCCATCGAAGCAGGCGCCGCCGACGTCACGCTCATGGCCATGTCCCTCATCGCCGCGAAGATAGACGCTTCGCTTGCCCAGTCCATCGGCACGGAAATCGCACGATGGCAGCGCCTTCGCAACGTAGGGTTCGGGGATGGACGCACCTCGTGAACAGCTCCTCGTCGGCGGGGCGTACCTCGAGGCCATTACCGAGCTCCTGCAGCGGTGCCGCAAGGCCCATCCGACGAAGGGCCAGTACGAACCGGGCGAGATGCTGTGGTGGTGGGCCGAGATTCCCCGCCCGACCGATTCGCTCGAGCAGCTGTTCTGGCTCGACGAGTCCGGCGTTCCGGAAGCGGCCATCGTGCTGACCGACTGGCGCGAGTGGGTGTCGATGGATCCCATCGTCATGCCCGACGCCGACCCCGAATGGGTGGCCCATGTGGTCGAGCGTGGATTGGCACACGCACACGAGGCCGGGCTCGAGTCGCTTCAGCTCGAGGTCGACAGCGAAGACATCGCAATGCACGAGGTACTGACGCAGGCCGGTTTCGCTTTCAAGGAAGAAGCGATGATCGAGGCGTGGCTCGACGCCGACCGTCGACCTCCCGTCAGCCCCCTCGCCGAGGGCTACCGGTTGTTCGGTCGAGATGAGACGCAACACCTCCCCCACCACATGGCCGCACGCCACCATCGCGACCTCGAGCAGCGACTCCTCGAGACAGCGCTCTATCGCGCTGACCTCGACCTCGTCGTGCTCGACGAGGTCGACGAGTGGGCCGCCTACGGCTTGTGTTGGTACGACGAGGAGAGCAGAACGGGCGCGGTCGAACCCATGCGGACCGACGATGCTCACCAGCGGAAGGGGCTCGCTCGGCACATCCTCACGAGCGGGATCGCACGACTGGCGGAGGCGGGCGCCGAGCGCATCAAGATCGTCTTTGAGCCGGACAACCCGGCATCGAGCCATCTCTACCCTGACGTGGGCTTCGAACCGGCCAAGCGAACGGACACCTGGGCCCGCTAAGACCCGGTCGAGGACGTCCTCCCGATGGCGTGGACGAACGCCGTCTGCGGGTCGCCGGCCGCGCCGTCGTCATCCGGCAGGGTCGCGAAGTTCGGGGATCGCTCGAGGGTTTCGCGTTCCGCATGGGTGACCTCGAGCCCGATGGCCAACGCGTCGGGATCGAGGGCGATCGGCTGGCCGATGGCTTGGGCGACGTCCCACGTGTGGCCGAGCTGATCGATGATCCGGAAGCCCAAAACTCGCCGAGCGAGGACCGGGCCGACTCGGTGTTCGACCATCCGGTCGAGCGACCCATCGAATGCAGCCAGTACCATCGCCGCAGCCTCCGCGACCTGGCCCACCACGTCGGGGTTCTGCAGATCGATACCGACCTGCGCCTCGGAGGCTTCCGTCAGTGATGCTCCGTTCACGGTCATTTCCGTGAATCGCTCGCCGGCGACGACATGGTCAACGACATCGAAGATCGACCACGCCGCGCACGGCGTCGGCAGGCCCCAGTGCT
>CALLIQ010000684.1 GCA_938008925.1 uncultured Acidimicrobiales bacterium | reverse complement strand
CCTGGAGCACCATGGCGACCTTCGCCCAGCCGGTGGCGGCTTCGTGCCGCCGGCGGACCAACCACCAGAGGCCGACAGTGCCGCCGAGGAACACGGCGTTGCCGGCGAGGTGCAGGACCTCCATGCCGCGCTGCATCGCAGAGGTCATCTCGGCCGAGTCGGCCGACGGGATGTGCCCCATCAACAAGGCGAGCTCGTGAGCCCATGGGGACATCCACGGCGACCGTTGCGGATGCAGGATCCACACGATCATCTGGACGGTGTGCTCGATGAGGTGACCGAGCTGGAAGACGAGTGCGGCGCCGGTGGCGACGACCAACGCGGAGCGCCGCTCGATGAGCGGTTTCTGCGGCGACGTCACGACCGGCGAAGGGTCAGCGGCCCGAGGTCTGACGGGCTCGACGGGTGACGGTGTCGATGGTGACCGCCAAGAGCAGGATGCAACCGGTCACCATGAACTTGCGGTCCGAGGGCCAACCGAGGAGGCCCATGCCGCTCTCGACCGCTCCGATCACCAATGCGCCTTGGAGTGCGTTGATCACTCGGCCTCGGCCACCGAACAGGCTCGCTCCACCGATGACCGCGGCGGCGATCGAGTTGAGCAGCAGGTTCGACACGGGGATTGCGTTGTCCGCCGAGCGAAGTCGAGATGCGACGACGAGACCGCCAACAGCGGCCATGAACGAGCCGATCACGAAACAGGCGATCTTGATTCGATCGACGTTGATGCCGGCGCGCCGTGCCGCCTCGGCGTTGCCGCCGACGGCATACACGTGGCGTCCGAATCGAGTGCGTTCGGCGACGACGGTCCACCCGACCACGAAGAAGGCGAGGATCACGGCCAACAGCGGAAGGCCTCGGTCCGATGTGGTGACCGCGATGAGCCCGAGGGTGAGCAGTGCGGCAACACCGATGCGGCTGGCGAGGGCGGCCGTGCTCTGAGCGGTGAGCCCCTGCGCGATGGTGGCTCGATCGTCGAGGACCAAGACCGCTGCGTAGGCCAGCACGGCGACGATGCCGAGCGCCCACGACACGCCGGAGCTGAGGAACTTGTTGGCAACACCGACGATGGCGGGCTCGGTGACCCGGATGAGGCCGGTGCCGCCTGCGATCGGCCCCTGCACCAAGCCGCGCAGGATGAAGAACGTCGCCAGGGTGACGATCAGCGATGGCACACCGAGTCTGGCCACGAAGTAGCCGTGAACGAGACCGATCACCACGGCGGCGATGGCGGCCACGACCAGTGCGAGCACCCAGGGGATCTCGTTCCCGTCCTGGGCCAGCAGTCTGGCGATGAGCATCGCCCCGACGCCGGCGATCGCAGCGACCGACAGGTCGATCTCTCCGATGAGGAGGATGAACACGATGCCCGTTGAGATGAGGGCGATCGACGCCATCTGGAGGATCAGGTTCGTGAGGTTCTGAGCGGACAAGAAGTTCGAGTTCTGAGCCTGGAAGATGATCGTGATCACGATGAGGCCGAGCACGACCGGAAGCGAACCGATGTCGCCAGACGACAGTCCGTTCCTCCAACGGGTGATGCCCTCGGACAGCGACATCCGACGGCCTGGTTCCACCGCTTCGGAGCCCGCGCTCAGCAAGCCACGGTTCGACGTTGCGTCGGTCATGCCACCACCTCTCGGTCGCTCACATCTTGGCCGGGCACGGCGCTGAGTTCGCCAGCCGTGATGGCTTCGACGATTTCTTGTTGTGTGGTTTGGTCTGCTCGGTAGGTCCCGATGCTCTGCCCGAGGCGGAGGACGAGGAACCGGTCGGCGATCTCGAACAGGTCGTGCAGGTTGTGCGAGATCACGATCACACCGAGGCCCTGTTCGGCCAAGCGCTTGACGAGGTCGAGCACCTGTCGGGTCTGAGCGACGCCGAGAGCGGCGGTCGGTTCATCGAGGATCACGGCCTTGGAGTTCCACATGACCGCCTTGGCCACCGCGACCGACTGGCGTTGACCACCCGAGAGGCGAGCGACGTTGAGGTCGACACCGCCGAGAGTGGTGACGGCGAGCGAGCGCATCGTCTCAGCGGCCTTGCGCTGCATGGCTGACTCGCTGAGCATCCCGAACGAGCTCGTCTCTTCACGGCCCAGGAACATGTTCTGGGTCACGGTGAGATTGTCGCAGAGTGCGAGGTCTTGGTAGACGACTTCGATACCGAGATCCGAGGAGTGCTTTGGATCGGTGATGGTGACGGGACGCCCCTCGAACAAGAAGCTCCCCTCGTCGATCGGGTGGTTGCCCGAGATCGACTTGATCAACGTCGACTTCCCAGCGCCGTTGTCGCCGACGAGTGCGAGCACTTCGCCCGCATGAAGCGTGAGATCGACGTCGAACAGCGCCTGAACCGAGCCGAATCGTTTCGAAATTCCTCGGGCCTCGAGGAGCGGTGTTGTTGTCGAGTTCACAGGGTGCCTTTGCATCGGAAGGGGCCGCTCGCTCCGGGGAGTTGCGAGCGGCCCCTTCGAAGCCATTCGGTCAATGAGCGCCGGGCTCAGCTGCAGAAGTCGGTGGCTGCAGCGTCGTCGACGCAGATCTCTTCGACGGTGCGGAAACCATCGGCGATCACGGTCTCTTCGATGTTGTCGACGGTGACCGTGACGGGGACGAGCAGCACCGACGGGATGTCGTTGGTGCCGTTGTTGACCGAACCGGTTGCCGTCGTCGGGGTGTCACCGTTCACGAGCGTGATGGCGAGGTCGGCCGCAGCTTCGGCCTCGGCCTTGATGGCCTTGTAGACCGTCATGTACTGGTTCCCGGTGAGGATGTTCTGGATGCCGCCGACGCTGGCGTCCTGACCCGTGACCGGGATGCCGTTGAGGTCGACGTTGGTGAGAGCGGAGATCACGCCGCCGGCCATGCCGTCGTTTGCGACGATGACGGCATCGACCTCGTTGTTCGCAGCGGTCAGGATCTGCTCAGCGATGTTCTGCGCCTCCTGGTTGTCCCAGCCGTCGACGGCCTGACGGTCGACGAGGTTCCACTCGCCGGCGTCGAACTTCGGCTGAGCGAACTCCATGTAGCCGTTGCCGAACAGCGTTGCGTTGTTGTCGGTGGGGCCGCCGTCGAGGATCATGACGTTCGGCACGCCGTCGAAGTCGGCGAGCGCGTCGACCATGGCTTCACCCATCTTGTTGCCGACCGCGACGTTGTCGAAGCTCACGTAGTAGTCGGCTCCGTCGCCCTCGGTGGTGAGACGGTCGTAGTCGATGACCACGGCACCGGCGGCATGGGCGGTGTCGATGATGGCCGCACCGGAACCGGCGTCGAGCGGCACCATCAGGAGCACGGTGGCGCCATCGGTCAGGGCGGCTTCGGCCTGGGTCTGCATCGTGGCGGCGTCGCCCTCGGCGTTCGAGATGGTGAAGTCCTCACCCTCGACGAGGCCGGCTTCTTCGAATGCAGCCTTCAGGAAGCGACGATCGTCGTTCTCCCAGCGGGCGGACGAAGCAGAGTCCGGAAGGAGCACGGCGATCTTTCCGCCAGCTGCCACTGCATCGGCGTCATCGGAACCGGCGTCAGCGTCGTCGGAATCAGCGTCGTCGGAATCGGCGTCATCAGCATCGTCGGACCCTGAATCCTCTGACCCGGCGTCGCTCGAACCCGAATCGGTCGCAGCGTCGTCGCTTCCGCCGCATGCGGCGGCAACCAGTGTGAGTGCGGCCATCAAGGCCAACAGTCGGAGCAATCGCTTCATTGTTCTCTCCCAAACATGAGTGACAGGCGGCACAGTCGTGCCTGGGAAGTCACCGTAAAAAGCCTGCCGACAACGAGGCCGCAACATGTCGTCAGGAGCGCGTAACAAGTTGTAAATGGTTGGGCCGAGGGCTCAAGAACCCGTCGGGTGCACGAGCCGGTAGCCGGCCCGGGGCTCGGTGACGATGAGCGGCTCTTGCCCCTCCACCTCGAGCTTGTTTCGCAACCGTCCGACATACACCCGCACGTACTCGCGAGAGTTCTCGTATCCCCGCCCCCACACATCGCGCAGAATCTGCTCGTACGACAGCAGCGCGTCGGGATTGAGCACGAAGTAGCGGAGCAGTGCGTACTCGGTCGGGGTGAGCTGGATCCGCTCGTCGTTCCTCGTCACCAGCTTCGCCTCGAGGTCGACAGACAGCGCACCGATCATCACGACCGAGGCGACCGGTTCATCGACGTGGATCCGAGTTCGTCGAAGCGTCGCCACCATCCGCGCGAGCAGTTCATCGATCCCGAAGGGCTTGGTCAGATAGTCGTCAGCACCGAGATTCAGCGCCCGCACCTTGTCGGCCTCGCTCGTGCGCGCCGACACGACGATCACACCGACATCCGATCGCTGACGAACCTCGCGACACACGTCGAACCCGTCGGTGTTCGGAAGCATCAAGTCGAGGAGAACGATCGAGGGCTCGTGTTCCTCCATCAACTCGACGACGTCGAGCCCCGTCGTCGACACGACAACGAAGTAGCCACGAGCCATGAGGTTCGAGCGCACCAGGTCGACGATGTTCGGATCGTCCTCGACGACGAGGACACAGGTCTGTGTCATGACGGTTGCGGTTCGGTCGGGAGCTCGAGCGTGATCGTCGTGCCATCGGTGCTCGAGACCGCAGAGATCGAGCCACCTTGGGCGACGACGAAACCGCGGGCGAGACGCACGCCGAGCCCGCGGTCGGGGCTGAGATCCTCGCGAACGCCGTTGATGTAGTCGAGCACGTCGGGAGGCAAGCCGGAGCCGTCGTCGGCGATCACGATGCGAAC
>CALLIQ010000683.1 GCA_938008925.1 uncultured Acidimicrobiales bacterium | reverse complement strand
GAGTCGGATCCGATCGTCTACCGGCTCGCTCATTACCGAACGCACCTGATCGATGTCGAGAACCCCGACCCCGCACCACCGGGGTTCACCGACGCGTGCTGGCACGAGCCCTATGAAGAGTCACTCCGCCGCGGCGTGCGTGAGATTCTCTGGGTCCCGGCTGTGTCGGGAGGCAGAACGTTGGGCGCCCTGTGGTTCAGCTCGGCCGATCGAGGTGTCTTCGACGACGCGGAGTTCCGCGATCAACTCGAAGTGGTCACCGCCACGCTGTCGATGGCCATGGCGAAGGTCGAGGCGCTGGCGCGCGTCGATCGTCGAGTCCGCGCCATCGATCAGACGCACGACGAGTTGGAGACCGTCAATCGAGACCTCCAAGACTTCGCCCAGATGGCGTCGAGCGGGCTCGGCGATCCGTTGCGAAAGCTCATGGCCTTCGGCGACCGCCTCGAGGCGTCGGCCGTCGACGATCTGACCGAGCGCGAGCTCGACTATCTCGCCAGGATCCACAGCGCCAGCAGTCGAATGCGCCGGCTCATCGACGACCTTCTGCTCTTCTCGAGCGTTCACACGCCAGACGCGGCACCCGAGACGGTCGACCTCGACGACGTACTCGACGGGGTGTTGTCGGACCTCGAGGTCGCCGTCGCTGAATCCAACGCCGTCATCGAATCGAACTCGCTCGGAACGGTGAGCGGGAACCCGACGCAGCTCCGGCAGCTGCTCCAGAATCTGATCGGAAACGCCATCAAGTTCCGAGCCGACGGCCTGGCTCCGCACATCACGGTGCGACGAACCGGCGACACACCCGCCCGTATCGAGGTTTCCGACAACGGCATCGTGTTCGATCCACGCTTCCTCGATCGAATCTTCAAGCCATTCCAGCGGCTTCACGCGAAGACGGAGTTCGAAGGCTCCGGGATCGGTCTCTCGGTGTGTCGACGAATCGCTGAACGTCACGGTGGCGAGTTGCAGGCGACGAGCGTGCAGGGCGAGGGTTCGACGTTCATCGCGACGCTCGAACCGACCAGCGACGGAGGTGCGCCATGACCGGCTCCCTCTCGACCGAGACCCAAACCGAGACCGAGACCGAGACCGAGACCGAGACCGAGACCGACGCGCTGGCGCGTTTCATCGAGATCGTGCACATCGCGAACGATCACGACGTCGAACGCGAGCTCGTCGCCGGTGTGCTCGACCGTCTCGAACGCTTCGGGTTCGCCGCCCACGTGGTGGTGCGGACGTTCTCGAGCGACGGCTCTGCCCTCTTGCCGCTGCGTCGTGCTGTCGCCGACGCGGGGCCGGCAAGAGACTTCTTGTCCTCTCAGGTCATCCCCGTCGTGGGGTCATTCGAGGGTGCTGCGGTGACCGAGAACCAGATCATCGCTGTCGATGACCATCACTCTCCTGACATCCCGTTCCACCAGGGCTACCGAGACATCTGCCTCCGCGCCCGTGACATGGGCGTGCTGTCCGGCTACATGTTTCCACTCGTCGCCACCGAACCCATCGGGACGCTCACGTTCTACGGGTTCGTGGACGACGCATTCGACATGCGCTCGCTCGAACTGGCGAGTCGCGCCGCTCGCGTGCTCGCTTCGGGGATGGAGAAGTGCCGTCTGCTGGCGTCGTCGGAAGCGAAGCGCACCGAGCTGCTCCGAGCCAATGCGATGCTCGAAGCGAGCAACCGCGATCTTCAGGACTTTGCGTACGTCGCCTCGCACGATCTGCAGGAGCCGCTCCGCAAGATCCAAACGTTCGGCGACCGCCTCGAGGCCAAGGCATCCGACAGGTTGACGGCGGATCAGCTGTCCTATCTGGATCGAATGAGTGCGGCTTCCGAGCAGATACAGAATCTGATCAACGACCTCCTGCGATTCTCGAGGGCGAACACCCGCGGTGGCGAGCCGGCGTCGGTCGAACTCTCGGCTGCCGTCGAGGAGGCCCGATCCAACTGCGACGGGTTGCTCACGGCGCTCGACGCCGACGTCACGATCGGTGAGCTGCCGGCCGTCGAGGGCGACCACGAGCTCTTCGTCGAGGTGTTCGAAACCCTGTTCGCGAACTCGATCAAGTACGCGCAGCCCGATGGTCGGCTGACCATCTCCGTCGAGATCGATCCGCGCGCGGTCGGCACCGAGATCGTTGGTGAGGGTCGCGGAGCTGCGGGTGCCGAAGATGCCAACGCTGACGAGGAGCGTGAGCAGCTCGTCACGGTCGTCTACCGCGACGACGGCATCGGCTTCGACCCCAAGTACAACGAGCGGATCTTCCAGCCGTTCTATCGACTGCACTCCCAGCAGGAGTACGAGGGGTCGGGCATCGGCCTCGCCGTCTGCCGCCGCATCGTGAACCGCTACGACGCAACGATTCGAGCGGCCGGTTCGCCGGGCGGCGGTGCGGTGTTCACGCTGCAGTTCCGCGTGCCGTCCATCACGGAGCCGCAGTCCCCGGCGCCACCACCCGACTCGAGCGCCGAGTAGGCCTGCGGGCCGATCGCCACATGTCCGCGAGGACGTGACGGGCGAACCCGGCTCCCGAGCGGAACGCTCGGATCGGATGGCGGACGACCCGGACCGGGTTGCCCATCCCACGCAGCGGGTGTGCCAGCTGCGGCAACAAGCCTTCTGGGACGAACTCGTCGACGCCGTACACCTGGGGTCGGCGGTCCTTCGGCATGAAATACGTCCCGAAGATGATGTCCCACAGCGGCAGGAAGACCGAATAGTTCGAGTTGTGCGCATCGCGCTCGTTGGCGTGGTGCCAATGGTGAAATTCCGGGGTGATCACGATGCGGTGCAGCCAGCGCCACCGCCACCGAACGTTCGCATGCAGGAACAGGCCGGTGACGATCTGAACGACGGCGAGCGCACCCGAGAACTCAGCGCTGAATCCAGCGCTGAGCAGAAAGACGAACGCCGGAGCGATGAACGCGCCGTCGAGTGGGTGGTTGCGGAATCCACTGATCCAGTCGAGATGCTCGGTGGAGTGGTGGATCGAGTGGAAGCGCCACAAGAAGGGCACCTCGTGTCCCCATCGATGCGTCCAGTAGATGGCCAGGTCGAACAGCGCGATCCCGACGAACGGAAGCGCCACCGGCGGGATCATCGACACGATCGGTCGAAGAGCGAGACCCGGAAGCCAGGCGAAGCTGGCGAAGGCGAGCGGGACCGCCACGGCGAGCGTGATGGCTTGGGTGATCGGAGCGGTCAACGCATGGGCGACGTCGCCCGCCAGTTGCGGGCGACGCAGTGCTTGACCTCGGTGACGGGGAAAGAGCTTCTCGAACGGCACGACCAGAACGAACAGCAACGCGATGATCACGATCGGTTCGCGAGTGAATGTGAGCGTGGCGGCGATGGCAGCGCCGGTGGCGATGCGGATGCCCCAGCGCCGAGCGCGAGAGGGCGGTACGGCTCCTTCAGGCTCAGGCATCCGCCGCGCTGCCGCTCGCAACTCGCGGCGACGGGGGTCGGTCGGGGGAGCGATGGTCGTGGCGGTCATGCTCGGTTGTCGTGTTCGGCGTCGCCTTCGGTTCACCATTGCGGCGTATTGAGTCGGACGACCCACGCCGCCAAGCGGCGGTCGAGCCGAGAGTCGGCTCTGACGGGCGGTGGGTCGGTCGGCGGGTTTGCGTTGCCAGCGACGGCGGCCTTCACTCTCCAAATGGACGCCCTCGACGCACTGCGGAACAAACGCGACACCCGGACCTATCTCGACGAACCGGTCGACGACGCGGTGCTCGCCCGAGTGCTCGACGCGGCGCGAATGGCTGGGTCGGCCAAGAACGTCCAACCGGTTCGTCTCGTCGTCGTGACCGAGCAGGGCACGAAGGAAGCCTTGAAGGCGTCGGGTGACTTTGCGACCTGGATCGACCAGGCGCCCGTTCTCGTCGTGGTCACGGTCCGAGGCGATGCGGGGCCGAGGGCGATGTTCGACGTTGGTCGCCACGCTCAGAACCTGATGATCGCCGGCTTTGCCGAGGGCCTGTCGAGTTGCCCCGTGACGATTCATCATCCGGACGTGGTTCGCGAGGTCTTGGCCATCCCCGGCGACATCGACCCGGCCATGATCGTGAGCCTCGGGGTACCCCAGCCGGGGGAGAAGCCCCCCGCCGCCATCGCTTCGCCACGCGTGCCACTGTCGGAATACGCCGCTCGAGACTCGTGGAGCGGGTGACCCTCCGGACCTCGGGATCGAACCGGTTCCTCGTGATGGAAATGTCGACCGACGAAGACGCTCCGAGGAGCGGCGGCGTGCGACACTGACGAGCTGATGACCGTCCTCTCGAGTGACTTGCCTCCCTTCGTCCGGGCCGACGGGCCCGACAAGGTCACCGGCTCCGGCCGCTACACCGCCGATCTGTCGCTCACCGGCATGGCCGCGGCGGCATTTCGCTACGCCGACATCGCCCACGGGAGTATTCGTCGTCTCGACGTGAGCCGAGCGCGGGCGCTGCCCGGCGTGTTCGCCGTACTCACGGCCGACGACGTGCCCGACGTGCACTACAGCCCCGTCGTGCCAGACCGAACGCTGTTCGCCCGCGACGTCGTTCGCTTCGAAGGTGAGGTCATCGCTGCGGTTGCCGCCATCGATGCGGACACCGCAGCCCGAGCGGTCGAGTTGATCGACGTCGAGTTCGATGCGCTGCCCGTCGTGCGCGACCTCGAAGCCGCCATCGAACCCGACGCCCCGCTCGTCCACGAACGCTGGGATGCCTATGCCGTCACCGGCGACACGCCCCGCGACCGCAACGTCGCGACGTTCTCGTCGATCGACAACGGCGACCCGGATGCAGCGATGGAGGCCGCAGACATCGTCGTGACGAGTCGCTACCTGGCCGACGGAAGCCATGCGGCCCCGATCGAGCCCCGTGCGATCGTCGCCCAGTGGGAGGGCGACGCCGTCACCATCTGGACGAGCTCGCAGGTCCCGTTCGATGCCCGCGCCGGCGTGTGCGAGACACTCGAGTTGCCGACCAACCGGGTCCGGATCATCGTGCCCCACCTCGGCGGAGGATTCGGCGGCAAGTGCGGCTTCCATTTCGAGGCGCACATCGCGGCACTCGCAAAGGCCGCTCGTCGGCCGGTGAAGTTGGTGTTCACCCGGATGGAGGAGTTCCTCGCACCCGACCGACGCCGGGAATCCATGATCATCGACATCGCCACCGGGCTCACCAACGACGGCCGGATCGTCGCTCGCACCGGCTCCGTGCTGATCGACAACGGCGCGTATACGGCGGATGCCGCGTTTTTCCCGCAGCTGGCCGCCATGCACGTCGGCGGTCCCTACCGGATCCCGGCCGCCAGGATCGAGGCCAGCCTGGTCTACACGAACCATCAGCCATCGGGCTCGGTGCGCGCCCCGACCGCCCCGCAGGGGTGCTGGGCCGTCGAGTCCCACACCGATGAGTTGGCGGCTGCGATCGGCATGGACCCGGTTGAGTTTCGCCGTCTCAACATCGTCCGCACGGGCGATGAGGGTTTCGCCGGCCAGGCCTACGACGAGATCGGGCTCGATCGCTGTCTCGACCTCGCGACCGAATCGCTCGCCGCATCGCTCGCCGAGCGGCCGCTCGCCAACGGTGAGTCCACCGGTGTCGCCGTCGGTTGGTGGCCGAGTTTCGCCGTGCCGGCCGGGGCGTACGTCAAGATGCAGGAAGACGCAACGGTCCAGATCATCACCGGCGCACAGGAATGTGGGACGGGAGCGGTGATGACGCTCGCCCAGCTCGCAGCCGACGAACTCGGGATCGAGCCAACCGCGGTGCGCCTCGTCTACCAAGACACCGCGGCCGCCCCGACCGGGCCAGGGGCAACCGGCTCGCAGACTCTGCTCAATCACGGCCGGGCGGTCGAGACCGCCTCGCGCCAGATCGCTGATCAGCTTCGGGAGTTGGCCGCAGCCGAGCTCGAGGCGGCAGCTGGCGACATCGTGCTCGACGACGGCAAGGCATCGGTCGCCGGTTCCCCTGCGGTGTCGGTCGACATCGTCGACCTCGCGGCGGCAGCGTCCCAAGCCGACCTTCTTCTCGGCTCAGCGTCTGCACCCGTGCCCGACTATCCCTCGGTCGGCGCGAACTGCGTTGGCGAGCAGGGCATGGCCTCGTGGCTCGCCCCGCAGTTCTCGTGTCATGCCGTCCGAGTCGCGCTCGACGCCGACACCGGCGTGGTCAGGGTGCTCGAAGTGCACGCAGCGCACGACTCCGGCACGATCCTCAACCCCATCGGGGCCCACGGTCAGGTCGAGGGCGGGGTCGTGATGGGTGTCGGCCAAGCGCTGACGGAAGGGATGCAGCTCGACGAAAACGGGAAGCAGCGGAACGCCGGTTTGCTCGAATACAAGCTGCAGACCATCGCCGATGCGCCGACCATCACGACCCAGTTCGTCGAGATCGACACGCCGAGCGCCGGACCTCGGGGAGCGAAGGGCCTCGCCGAGGCACCAAACGTGGCAACCGCGGGGGCGGTCGCCAACGCGATCGCGGCTGCCATCGGCCAGCCGGTGCGCCAGCTTCCGATGACCGCTGAGCGCGTGTGGGACACGATCGACGGGGGCACATCATGACCCTCGTCGTCGCGACCACGATCGACGAGGCGCTGCGGGCAATGGCCGACGGATCTCGCCCGATCGCCGGCGGCACCGACCTCGTCGTCGGTCATCGCCAGGGGAAGGCGCCGTTGCCCGACGCGCTCGTCGCCATCGACCGCATCCCCGAGTTGGGCCGTATCGACGAGGCTGCCGACGTGATTCGAATCGGCGCCGGCGTGACCCACGCTCGATTGATGAGCGACGAGCTCGTCGCCGGCCGACTTTCGGCGGTCGCCGATGCTGCCGCCCTCGTCGGGTCGCCCGCCACCCGGAACGTCGGGTCGATCGGCGGCAACGTCATGAACGGATCACCGGCGATGGACACCGGCGCGCCGCTCGTGGTGCTCGGAGCGAAGGCCGAGCTGCGAACGCTGTCCAACACTCGGCTCGTCGAGCTCGCCGACCTCTGGACCGGCCCAGGATCGGTCTCGGCCACCTCGGACGAGTTGTGCACCGCCCTCGTCATTCCGATCCCGGCTCCGAACGCTGGGTCGGCCTACGTCCGTCTGGAGTACCGCCGGGCGATGGAGATCGCCGTCGTCGGCGCCGCCGCCAGCGTGGAGTTCGACGGCGACCGAGTCGCCGCCGCACGAGTGGCGCTCACTGCGGTGGCGCCGACGATCGTCGAGATCGATGCGGCCGACCTCATGGACGCTGGTCTCATCGGGGCCGCCGGCCCTGGCGGAGTCGACAACGGTGCGGTCGACACGGTCCTCGATGCGGCAGTGATGGACGCTCTCACCGCCGTCGTGGCCGATCGAGCAGCGCCGATCAGCGATCTTCGCGCCTCCGATCGGTACCGGCGCCACACCATCGGCGTCATGGCCAAGCGGGCGGTCGACGCCGCGATGCGTCGGGCCAGCGGCGAACACATCGCCGTTCCGGTCAATCGATCGGTCGGGATCGGAGCGTCATGACAAGCGGAGAAGCAACGAACAACGGGCAATTCACGAACAACGGGCAATCCACGAACAGCGTGGAGCTCACCGTGAACGGTGTGACGTACCCACTCGCCCTGGCTAC
>CALLIQ010000682.1 GCA_938008925.1 uncultured Acidimicrobiales bacterium | reverse complement strand
GAATACATGACCCGCGCGTGAGCGGTCCTGGCGGGAGAGACGAGGCCTGGATCGGGTCGCGGCGCGAGGCGCGCGAACGCGCCCTCGAACTGGCCTATGAGATGGACCGTCGATCGATCTCGCTCGAGGACGTCGTCGCCGCCTTGCCGCTCGAGCCGGCGCCATACACGATGGTGTTGCTTCGGGCGGCCGAGCTCGAACGAACACGGGCCGATCAGTTGATCAGCGACACCTCGACGCGATGGCCCATCAACCGGATGCCCGTCATGGACGTGGTCGTGATGCGCCTTGCGGTTGCCGAGATGCTCACCACCGACACACCGACCGGCGTGATCTTGGCCGAGGCGGTCGACATGGCGAGTCGGTACTCCACCGAGGAGTCCGGCAAGTTCGTGAACGGTGTGCTGTCGGCCATCGCTCGTTCCGTTCGCGTTTGATCTCACCGAGTCCGCCAAACCGAAGCTGACCGTCTTCAGGCTCGTGTTCGAGCCCGTTCTCGAGTCCTCTTGACGTTGCTCGGTGTCTGGGCGGGTCATTCGGTCCAGGTCGCTCGGCCCAAGGGGCGATTCGCCCGTCAAGGTTTCATGTCGTTGCGCCGACGACATGAGTCATGGGTAGAAGCGTCACCACTTCGTCACGCGCTCGTACGGCGCCCGCTCGTTCAACGAGCGCTGCCACTCGACTGCTCATCGTGTTGTCGCTCATCGCCGCGGTCCTCGTCGCTCCGTCGACGTCGACACCGGTCGGCGCCACCGGCGGCGGCTGGATCGACACCTCGAACCGCGACGTCGTGCTGTCCGCCTACAACACCGAATACAACGCCGCGGTCGCCGATGCGGCGTGGACCGGCAATCGAGCGACCTGCTCCGCCGGCACCACGTCGGATGCCTTCCGCAACGACGTGATCGAACGGGTCAACTTCTTCCGTGCGATGGCCGGGGTGCCGAGCGGCGTGACCGAGGATCCGGCGCTCAGCGCAGCGGCGCAGCAGATGGCGCTGATGATCGGTGTCACCAACGACACGAACTCGGCGAACGGCTGGCAGAACACGCTCACCCACAACCCGCAACCTCGGGCATCATCGGGCTCCTCGAGCGGCCATGACTGCTTCACCACGAGCGGCCAGACCGCCGCTGGCAAGAGCAACCTCTACCTCGGCCGCTACGGCGTCGACGCCATCGACGGGTACATGTTCGACCCGGGCGCCGGCAACGCCGCGGTGGGTCACCGCAACTGGATCCTGCATCCCACACTGCAGGAGATCGGGACCGGCGACCTCCCCGGGCCCGGGTGGCGGGCAAACGCCCTGTACGTCATCACCGATGACACCTTCAACACCCAGCCGACGCTGCGTGAGCAGGACGGTTTCGTCGCCTGGCCGCCACGCGGCTACGTGCCGGGTGAGATCGTCTATCCCCGCTGGTCCTTCGGGCTTCGCGGCGCCGATCTGACCGGTGCCAGCGTCACGGTCAGCCGAGGCGGCCAGCCGCTGTCGACCTCGATCGAGCATTCCAGCGCCAGCAACGGCGCCCCCTTCTCCATCCTCGTGTGGAACGTCGATGGCGTCGACCTGTCGCCCGCCGTCGACACGACCTACACCGTGTCGATCGCCAACGTCTCCTCCGGTGGTGCGAACCGGAGCTACAGCTACGACGTCACGATCATCGGCGACACCGCCCCCGCCTCCGACGCAGCGACCAACGCATTCGTCACCCAGGCGTACGTCGACTTCCTCGGCCGGACGCCGACCACCTCGGAACTCGAGACCTGGGGTGGTCGCCTGGCCGCCGGCTCCAGCCGCTTCGACTTCGTGCGCTCGCTCGCCGACAGCCCGGAGTGGACCGCCTACGTGGTCGACCAGATGTACCTCGACACCCTCGGGCGCCCAGCCGATGCTGGTGGCCGGGCGTTCTGGATCCAACGGCTGCAGAACGGAACGTCGGTCGCTGCGGCAGCGTCGTCGTTCTACGGCAGTCCTGAGTACATCGAGAACGAGGGCGGAACCTTCGAAGCGTGGATCGACGACCTCTACGGCGAGTTGCTGTTCCGCACGCCCGACGGTGGCGGCCTCGACTTCTGGGTCCGCGAGGCGGGTGCTCGTGGTCCCGGCAACGTCGCCTTCGACTTCTACCAGTCGCAGGAGAGCCGGGAGACTCGGGTCAACGAGCTCTACCAGACGTTCCTCGGCCGCGGCCCCGATGCCGCAGGCCTGGACTTCTGGGCCGGCCAGTTGAACAACGGCGACGACCTCGCACTGGCTGCGTTCCTCGCATCGAGCCCCGAGTACTTCGACCTCGCCCAGGACTGAGTCTCTTCACGAGGCGCTGCTGGATTCACAAGGCTGGGACCTTTCGCCGGGCTGTGCGGTTTCGAGGGCGCGCTGGCCCCGAAGAGATAGTGTCCCCGGGTGCGAGAAAACACCCTCAAGACCACGTGGAACGAAGGCGGGCACACGCTCGGACTCTGGCTGTCCGGCCCCGATCCGATGGCGGCGGAGATGCTGGCGGCGAGTGACGTCGACTATCTCAACATCGACATGCAACACGGTGCGGTCGACTATCAGATGACCCTCTCCATGTTGCAGGCCACTCGGTCAGCCACGGCGATCAGTACGGTGCGCGTGCCGTGGAACGAGCCGGGCATCATCGGAAAGGTCCTCGACGCCGGCGCAATGGGCGTGATCATCCCGATGGTCAACACCGTCGACCAGGCCCGCCAGGCGGTCGCGTCGTGCAAGTACGCGCCGGAGGGATCGCGAAGCCACGGTCCGTTGCGAGCGGCGATCGCGCTCGGTCCCGAGTACCAGCCGAACGCGAACGACGGTGTCGCCGTGATCCCGATGATCGAAACGGTCGAGGCCATCGAGAACCTCGATGCGATTCTCGACGTTCCGGGAATCGATGCGGTCTACGTCGGACCTGCCGACCTGTCGCTGACGCTCGGTCTCAAGCCGGCCGCCGACCACGACGACGCATCGTTCAACGATGCCCTCGCCACCATCGTGGCGGGTTGCGAGAAGCGCGGGATCGTGGCCGGTATTCACGCCGCCCCGGGCCTGGTGCAGAAGCGGCTCGCCATGGGATTCCGAATGATCACGGTGACCTCCGACCTGCTGGCCATGAAGGCCGGTGTCGAAGCGGGCTTGGCCCAGGCCCGCGATGCCTCCGGCGCGGCTGAGTCCGGGGCCATGTACTGAGAATCGAGAGCCGCAAACGGTCGGTCACAGTCGGCCGAATAGACACATTTTCATAGGTCTTTTCAATTTTTTGTGTGGGGTGCGCCTGCAGTCGTTACCCTCGCCCGAGGAGTTGTCCGTCAAGCCGGTCCCGTGAGGCCGGTACGGAGAGCAGGAGAAGCGATTGGCAGAACGCGAACGACGACGCACGCCCCCGTTTGGGGGCGTTTTTGTTGCCCAGACCACGATTCTCGACCGTGATGCGGTCGCCAGAGCCATCCGGCGAATGGCCCATGAGATCATCGAGCGGAACGAGGGGCTGACCGACGTCGTCCTCGTCGGACTGCAAACCGGCGGTGTGCCGATGGCGGAGTCGCTCGCCATCGCGCTCGAGGAGATCGAAGGCGTCGAGGTGCCGGTCGGCAAGCTCGATGTCGCCTTCTACCGCGATGACATCAGCCTTCGCCCGGTGCTTCCAGAAGCCTCGACCGAGATCGAGTTCGATGTCGGTCGCAAGACGGTCGTCCTCGCCGACGACGTGCTGTTCACCGGCCGGACGATTCGTGCTGCGCTCGACGCACTGGTCGATCAGGGGCGACCCCGTGCGGTTCAGCTGGCCGTCATGGTCGATCGCGGCCACCGCGAACTGCCGATCCGTCCCGACTACGTCGGCAAGAACCTGCCGACCCGGCGAGACGAGGTCGTGAACGCCACCATCGACGGCGTCGAACTCGGGATCATGCAGCGATGAGGGGACGCGACGATGCGTGATCTCATCTCCATCGAGGATCTCAGCGCCGCCGATCTCGTGTCGGTGCTCGAACTCGCCGACGACTTCGCCGAGGTCCAGGCCCGAGACATGCCAAAGGTCCCCGCTCTGCGAGGACGAACGGTCGTGCTGGCGTTCTTCGAGGACTCCACCAGGACTCGCACGAGCTTCGACATCGCCGCTCGCCGACTCTCGGCCGACGTCGTCAACTTCTCGGCCGGCGCGAGCTCGCTGAAGAAGGGCGAATCGCTCCGAGACACCATCGAGACGATCACGGCGATGGGAGTCGACTCGATCGTCGTGCGTCATGCCAGTTCGGGCGTGCCGACGATGATTTCGCAGTGGACCGACGCCGCCGTCGTCAATGCTGGCGACGGATGGCACCAGCACCCGACGCAAGCGCTGCTCGATTGCTACACCATTCGGGAACGGATGAACCTGGTCGAGGGTGAGCAACCCTTCGCCGGCAAGCGGATCGCCCTCGTCGGCGACATCAAGCACTCGCGGGTCGCCCGATCGAACGCACAGGCCTTCACGAAGCTGGGCGCCGAGGTGGTGCTCGTCGCTCCTCAGACGCTGCTCCCGTCGAGCATCGTCGGCTGGCCGGTCAGCGTCGAAGCGAGTCTCGACGATGTGATCGGCGATCTCGACGTCGCCTACTTCCTGCGTATCCAGAAGGAACGGATGGGGGCGGGCCTGCTCCCGAGCGACCGGGAATATCGCACCCGCTTCGGCCTCACCGTCGATCGAGCTCAGTACCTTCGCCCCGATGCGCTCGTGATGCATCCCGGACCGATGAATCGGGGGGTCGAGATCGACCCCGAAGTCGCCGACGATCCCCGGGCCGTCGTGCTCGGACAGGTCGCGAACGGTGTCCCGGTTCGCATGGCCGTTCTCTACTCCGTGCTCGGGCCTGGCCGATTCGACGAACAGGACGCTCCCACCGAGTCCGAGGGCCAAGCCGAGCCGGCTGGCGATCCCATGGCGACAGCCTCACCGAGCGCTGACGCGGCGGTTGCGAGCGGGGCGGTCGGCGCATGAGCACCACCGTCATCGCCGGAGGTCGGATCCTCGACCAGGCCGGCGAGCGCTCCGGCGACGTCCTGGTCGACGATGTCGACGGGACCGTGCTCGAGGTCGGTCCGGCTCTCACCGGAGACCGAACTCTCGATGCGGCCGGCGCCGTGATCGTTCCGGGTTTCGTCGACCTCAACACCCACCTCCGTCAACCGGGGCACGAAGCCGCCGAGACCATCGAGACGGGAACCCGGGCAGCGGCCAAGGGCGGATACACCGCCGTCGTCGCCATGCCGGCCACCGAACCGTGTGCCGACGCGGCCTCGGTCGTGAGCGATGTGCTGGCCAACAGCGCCGGCGCATCGTGCGAGGTCGTTCCCGCGGCCACCATCAGCATCGGCCGGGCGGGAGCAGAGTTGTCGCCGATGGGGGAGCTGGCGTCGCTCGGCGTTCGTGTCTTCGCCGATGACGGCCGAGGGGTGCAAGACGCAGGATTCATGCGTTCGGCCCTCGACTACGCCGCGTCGATCCCGAACGGCGACGGAACGTCGCTGGTGCTCGCCCAACGGTGCGATGTCGCGTCGCTCTCTCGGGGCGCACACATGCACGAGGGCGAGTGGTCGTCGAGGCTCGGGATTGAGGGAGCGCCGGCGGAAGCCGAGGAGCTCATGGTGATGCGCGACATCGCACTCGCTCGACTCACCGGGGCTCGCGTGCACTTCCAGAGCATCTCGACGGCGGGAAGTGTCGCCATGGTCCGAGCGGCGAAGGCGGGAGGGCTGCCGATCTCGGCTGATGCCACGCCGCACCACATGTCGTTCACCGATGCCGCGTGCGCCGGTTACGACCCGCTCTTCAAGGTGTCGCCCCCGCTGCGGACCGCCGACGATGTCGAAGCGATACGAACCGGACTGGCCGACGGGGCGATCGACGCGATCGCCACCGATCATGCGCCCCACACCCCAGACGACAAGGAACGCCCCTTCGATCAGGCGCCTGCCGGGGTCATCGGTCTCGAGACCGCATTGGGCGTCGCACTGACCGAGCTCGATCTCGAGCTCGCCGACGTCGTCGCACTCCTCTCCTGGAAACCGGCGGCGATCGCTGGCATCGGCGACCGCCATGGACGGCCGATCGAGGTCGGCGCCCCCGCCAACCTGGCCGTGGTCGATCCCTCCCACCGCTGGACCGTCAATCCCAGCGAGCTCGCCAGCCGAGCGCGCAATACTCCCTTCGCCGGTCGAGAACTGACCGGACGAGTCCGTCACACCATCCACCGCGGCGCTGTCGTGGTCGAGAACTTCGAGGCAACCCGATGACGAACACCCAGACCCCGGCGACCGCAACGCAGAACCCCCGCACGATGAACACCGTGACCGGGGCGGCAGCCGCCACCGCTTCCACCCACGCACCACCCGTCGCCGGCGCCCTCGTGCTGGCCGACGGATCGGTCTTCGAGGGCGAACTGATCGGCGCCCCGATCCTTCGCGGGGTCGCCTCGGGCGAGGTCGTGTTCAACACGGCGCTGTCGGGCTACCAGGAGATCATCACCGACCCGTCCTACGCCGGTCAGATCATCACCTTCACCTACCCCCACATCGGCAACTACGGGACCAACCGGGCCGACAACCAGAGTCGCGGTGGCTTCGCTCGCGGCGTGATCGTTCGAGACATGGCCAGGCGCCACTCGAACCACCGCGCCGAAGTACACCTCGACGACTTCCTCCGACGACTCAATCTGTCTGGCATCGCCGGGATCGACACCCGACGCCTCACGCGCATCATTCGCCAGAACGGTGCGATTCCGGGTGCGTTCGGAGCGACCGAGGGCGACGGAGCGATGGATCTCGCTGCGCTCACGGCTGCCGCGGCGGCCGAGCCGGGGACCGACGGCATCGATCTCGTCAACGCGGTCACCACTCGGGAGCCGTACCGGGTTGGGTTGCCCGAGGGCGCTGGCCCGTCGGTCGTCGCCTACGACTTCGGCGTCAAGACCTCGATCCTGGACTTCCTCGGTCGGTTCGCCTCGGTCGAGGTCGTACCCGCATCGACCCCCGCCGCCGACGTGCTCGCTCGCCAACCCGCCGGCGTCTTCTTGTCGAACGGTCCGGGCGATCCCGAGACGGTTCCGGACTCGATCGAGGCCATCGGCAATCTGGTCGGCAACGTGCCGATCTTCGGGATCTGCCTCGGTCATCAGTTGCTGTCACTGGCTATTGGTGCGTCGATCGAGAAGCTGCCGTTCGGTCATCACGGTGCGAACCACCCCGTGCAGGAGATCGCGACCGGCAAGGTCGAGATGACGAGCCAGAACCACAACTTCGCCGTCGTCGCCGATTCGCTCGGCTCGGTCGCCGACATGACCCACATCAACCTCAACGACGGTGTCTGCGAAGGCATGTCGGTGCGCGACGCCCAGGCGTTCAGCGTGCAGCACCACCCCGAGGCCAGTCCCGGCCCACACGACTCCATCCACCTGTTCGAACGATTCGCCCGGATGATCACTCCCGGCACTGCCTCACGGAGCTAGCCCAGATGCCAAAACGGACAGATATCTCCACCATCCTCGTGATCGGGTCCGGCCCGATCGTGATCGGCCAGGCGTGCGAGTTCGACTACTCGGGAACGCAGGCCTGCCGCGTGCTGCGCGAAGACGGCTATCGGGTGGTCCTGGCCAACTCGAATCCGGCCACGATCATGACCGACCCGGAGTTCGCCGACGCGACCTACATCGAGCCGCTCAACCTGGCCGTGCTCACCCGCATCATCGAACAGGAAAAGCCAGACGCTCTCCTCCCGACCCTCGGTGGCCAGACGGCGCTCAACCTGTCGATGGAGCTGGTCGAGTCGGGCGTTCTCGAGGCCAACGGGGTCGAGCTCATCGGTGCGAACGCCGAAGCGATCGAGACCGCCGAAGACCGTGAGAAGTTCAAGCAGGCGATGATCGAAGTGGGCATGGACGTGCTGCGCTCGGGCACCGCGCACGGCGAAGGCGCGACGAAGAACGAAGCGATCGCCAACGGCATGGAGCAGGCGCGCGAGATCATCAAGGACATCGGGCTCCCGATCGTGATCCGACCCGCCTACATCCTCGGCGGTCGTGGCACCGGCAAAGCGGCGACGATGGAGGAGTTCGAGAAGGTCGCCTACAACGGCCTCGCCGCCAGCCCGATCACCGAGATCCTCATCGAGGAGTCGATCTACGGCTGGAAGGAGTTCGAGCTGGAGGTCATGCGTGACCACGCCGACAACCAGGTGATCATCTGCTCGATCGAGAACCTCGACCCGATGGGCACCCACACCGGCGACTCCATCACCGTCGCCCCGATCCAGACCCTCACCGACGTCGAGTATCAGGAGATGCGCGACGAAGCGTTCGCCTGTCTGCGCCGTGTCGGCGTCGAGACCGGCGGCTCCAACGTCCAGTTCGCCGTCAAGCCCGACACCGGTCGGCGCGTCGTCATCGAGATGAACCCGCGCGTGAGCCGCTCGTCGGCCCTGGCGTCGAAGGCCACCGGTTTCCCGATCGCCAAGATCGCAGCCAAGCTCGCGGTCGGCTACTCGCTCGACGAGATCCAGAACGACATCACGAAGGTGACGCCGGCCAGTTTCGAGCCGGTGATCGACTACGTCGTCACCAAGATCCCTCGCTGGGCGTTCGAGAAGTTCCCCGGCACCTCCGGCGAGCTCGGTACGTCGATGCAGTCCGTCGGCGAAGTGATGGCGATCGGCCGCACCTTCCCCGAGAGCCTGCAGAAGGCGTGCCGTTCCCTCGAGCAGGGCCTGAACGGGCTCGACGGCGCTGAGCGAAGCGCTCATCTCGACGACGAAGAACTGCTCGCAGCGTGTGGCGTGTCGACCCCGGACCGGCTGCTCCACGTCGATGCGGCCCTGCGCCGAGGACGGACCATCCAGGAGGTCAACGAGATCTCCAAGATCGATCCGTGGTTCCTCGATCAGATGCTCATGATCACCGAGGAGCGGGCGGCACTGGCCGAAGTGGCGCTTCAGGGTCGATCGATCATCGATCTGTCGAAGGCCGAACTCAAGCGAGCGAAGCAGTTCGGTTTCAGCGACCCGCAGCTCGCCGAGCTGTTCAGCACCGATGAGGCCACCGTTCGAGCAGCCCGCCTCGCGGCCGGCGTCGTCGCGACGTTCAAGACCGTCGACACCTGCTCGGCTGAGTTCGAGGCGCTGACGCCCTATCACTACTCGACCTACGAGGACGAGAGCGAGATCCAGCCGAGCGACCGACGCAAGATCATGATTCTCGGCTCCGGGCCCAACCGGATCGGCCAGGGCATCGAGTTCGACTACTGCTGCGTCCACGCCAGCTTCGCTCTCAGCGATGCCGGGTTCGAGACCATCATGGTGAACTGCAATCCGGAGACCGTCTCGACCGACTACGACACCTCCGACCGTCTCTATTTCGAACCGCTCACCTACGAAGACGTCATGAACGTCATCGAGGCCGAGAACCCGATCGGCGTCATCGTGTCGCTCGGCGGGCAGACCCCGCTGAAGCTCGCCGACCGGCTGCCGCCCGAGCTCGTGCTCGGTACCACTCCGGCCTCGATCGACGCGGCCGAAGACCGCGATCACTGGGCGTCGTTGTGTGCCCGCCTCGAGATTCCCCAGCCGGCGGGCGGCACCGCATCGTCGGTCGAGGAAGCGCTGTCGGTCATCAGCAAGATCGGCTATCCCGCATTGGTGCGGCCGAGCTACGTGCTCGGCGGTCGGGCGATGGAGATCGTCTACTCCGATGAGGACCTGACCAGGGCGATGACCGCCATGGCGGCGGACGGCTCGCTGGGGCGAGAGGGCGGTCTGTCGGCCGAGCGTCCCGTCCTCGTCGATCGGTTCCTCGAGGATGCGACCGAGGTCGATGTCGACGCGATCCGCGACACCACCGGCGATGTGATCATCGGCGGCGTCATGGAACACGTCGAAGAAGCCGGCGTGCATTCCGGCGACTCGGCGTGTGTGCTTCCCCCACCGAACCTGTCCGACGCGACGATCTCGGTCCTCGAGGACTACACCAAGCGCATTGCGGCCGAGCTCGAAGTGGTCGGTCTGATCAACGTGCAGTACGCGGTCAAGAACGGCCAGGTGTTCGTGATCGAGGCGAACCCCCGGGCGTCGCGAACGGTCCCGTTCGTCGCGAAGGCGACCGGTCGCCCATTGGCCAAGATCGCCGCTCGCGTCATGGCGGGCGCAACGCTCGAAGAGCTTCGGGCGGAGGGGCTGTTGTCGGCCGAGCCCGTCACCGGCCACTGGTCGGTCAAGGAAGCCGTGCTCCCCTTCAACCGCTTCCCCGAGACCGATGCGTTGCTCGGCCCCGAGATGCGCTCGACCGGCGAGGTCATGGGCATCGACTCGACGCCCGGCTTGGCGTTCGTCAAGAGCCAGCTCGCCGCTGGTCAGCGTCTCGACACCGGCGGTGTGGTGTTCATCTCCCTCGCCGAGCGCGACAAGGCGAACGGCGTCGAGATCGCTCAGATTCTCGAGTCGCTCGGGTGCAGCTTCGCTGCGACCAGTGGAACGGCAGCCGCGCTGCGCAAGGCCGGTGTCGACGTCGAGATCGAGGTCGACAAGATCCTCGAGGCGGCTGACGGGGAACCGGCGGCGGGAGCTGGCGAGTCGGGCGATCGTCAGACGGCGCTCGACCTGATCGAGAGCGGTCAGGTCAACCTCGTCATCAACACGCCTCGGGGGCGGGGTGCACGCGCCGACGGCGCATACATTCGCACCGCGGCGGCCCAGGCCGGCGTTCCCCTGGTCACGACCGTCTCGGCGGCCCGCGCCGCGGCGCGTGGCTTGGCGAACTGGGACGACTCCACCCTCGTCGTGCGGTCGCTGCAGTCGATCCTGGCGGGCTGATGGCGGGGCTCAGGTCGCGGGCGAAGAACATGGCGACCGGTCGATCGGCCGGCCCGTCGATTGACCCCTCGACGGACTCGTCGACCGACCTGTCCACCGCAGTCGGCTCGGTTGCGCTGTCGTCGCCGGTGCTGACCGCCGCAGGAACCGCTGGACACGGGGCTGAGTTGTCGGCCTATGTCGACCTTTCGTCGCTTGGCGCCGTCGTCGTGAAGTCGCTGGCGCCCTATCCCTGGGACGGCAATCCGGCGGTGCGTGTCCATCAGACCCCGTCGGGAATGATCAACTCGGTCGGTTTGCAGGGCCCCGGTGTCGAGGCGTGGGTCGCCACCGACCTTCCCGAACTCGAAGCGGCCGGGGCAACGGTCGTCGTGTCGATCTGGGGAGGAACGGTTGCCGACTACGCCGCCGCGGCCGAGATGCTCAACGGCATCAGCGAGTCGGTCGTCGCCGTCGAAGTCAACATCTCGTGCCCGAACACCGAGCACGGCAACGAACTGTTCGCTCACGACGCGGCGATGACCGAAGACGTCGTGGCTGCGACGGCGGCCTGTGGGCTGCCGCGATGGGCCAAGCTCAGCCCAAACGTCGGGCCCGGACTGCCCGACATCGCTGCAGCGGCGGTCGCTGGGGGAGCGGAGGCGGTGACGCTCGTGAACACCTACTTCGGTCTGAGCATCGACCCGGTGACCCGACGCCCCCGGATCGGTGCGGTCGGCGGACCTGGCCGGCCCGGCGGTGTGTCCGGCCCAGCGATCCACCCGCTCGCGGTCAAGGCGGTGGCCGATGTTCACGCCGCCCATCCCGACATTCCGATCGTCGCAGCCGGAGGCGTCGCGTCGGCCGAGGACGTCGTGGAGTTCGCCCTGGTGGGAGCCAGCGCGGTGCAGGTCGGGACCGCGACGTTCGCCGACCCGCGAGCCTGTGCACGCATTACCGCCGAGTTGGATGCCTGGTGCGCTAAACAGGGGATCGGCCACTTCGCCGAACTCATCGGCGCGGCCCGACTCGCCGACTGACAAAGCTCACGATCTCGCTCACGCGAAACGACAGAACCAGAGGATTCCCATGGCGGAAACGACCCAGGACGTCGCCGGACTCGATCCGGCCATGCGAGCAAAGATGGCGTTGGCCCTCGACGTCGACGATCTCGTCGAGGCGACTCGTTACGCCCGTCAGCTCGCTCCCTGGTTCGGGGTCGCCAAGGTCGGCCTCGAGCTGTTCGCCGCCGCCGGTCCCGACGCCGTCGGCGCCATGATCGACATGGGCTACGACGTCTTCCTCGACATCAAGCTCCACGACATTCCGACCACCGTCCACAAAGCGGCATCGGTCGCCGGCGCCCTCGGTGTCTCCTACCTCACGATGCACGCGCACGGCGGCCCCGCGATGTTGAAGGCCGGCGTCGAAGGCTTCACCGAAGGTGCTCGCCAGGCGGGTCTTCCCGATCCGACTGCACTCGCCATCACGGTCCTCACGAGCGACGCCGACGCTCCGGACCACATCGTCCCGGCCCGTCTTCGCGTCGCCGTCGAGGCGGGGTGTGGCGGCATCGTGTGCGCCGCATCGGATCTCAAGGACATTCGGGAGATGGCGCCCCGCACGCTTCGGGTCGTCCCCGGCATTCGCGCTGCGGGAGCGAACCGGCACGACCAGCCAAAGGCCGTGACCCCAGCCGAGGCGTTGCAGGCCGGAGCCGACCTGTTGGTCATCGGTCGAGCGGTGACCGAGGCCGATGATCCGGCCGCAGCGGCCGATGCCCTCTTGGGCGACATTTCAGCCGGATAGGGTCTGGCGCCATGCCACAACCTCCCCAGTTGAGCGAAGAACAGCGGGCTGCCGCCCTGGCGAAGGCTGCCGAAGTCCGTCGCGTGCGCTCGGAGATGAAGATGCGGCTCAAGATGGGGTCGGTCACGTTCCCCGAGCTGCTCGAACAAGCCGACGAGGACGAGGTCATCGCGAAGATCAAGGTCTTGGCGGTGCTCGAGTCGCTGCCCGGCGTCGGCAAGGTCAAGGCCCGTCGAACGATGGAAGAGATCGGGATCGCGGAATCGCGTCGTCTGTCCGGCCTCGGAGCACAGCAGCGCAAGGCGTTGCTCGAGGAGTTCTCCTGAGCGATCGGCTGGTGCCCGCTGAGGCCGGCGATCGGCTGGTGCCCGCTGAGGCCAGCGATCGGCTGGTGATCGTGGTGTCGGGACCCGGTGGGGTCGGCAAGGGCACGGTGGTCGCGGCGCTGGTCGACGCCTATCCGGACGAGTTCTGGCTGAGTCGATCGTGGACGACGCGCGAGCAACGACCGGGTGAGGCCGACGACGCCTATGTGTTCGTCAGCCGTGAGGCGTTCGAGGAGCGCATCGAGGCCGGTGGCTTCCTCGAGTACGCAGAGTTCCTCGGGAACTACTACGGGACACCGATGCCCGAGGCCCCAGCCGACCGCGACCTGATCCTCGAGATCGACGTGCAGGGCGCTCGGCAGGTGGTCGGCGTCGATCCTGACGCGCTGTTGATCTTCTTGTCTGCGCCCTCGGCTGCTGAACAAGAAGCGCGTCTCCGCCATCGAGGCGACCCGGAAGACAAGGTCGCCCAGCGGCTGGCGAAGGCGCGTGAAGAGGCCGACGCTGGCGAAGAGCTCGGCGCAGCGCAGATCGTCAATGTCGACATCGCCGACACGGTGGAGTCGATGATGGACGTGATTCGCACAGCCAGAGGCTGATTGGGACAGCGCGACGCTGATTGGGACAGCAAGCGGCTGATTGGGACAGCCCGAGGCTGATCATCACAGCCGAAGGCATCC
>CALLIQ010000681.1 GCA_938008925.1 uncultured Acidimicrobiales bacterium | reverse complement strand
ACGCCGAGCGCCCCGTCGTTTGGGCCGGAGGCGGCGCCGTCCCGGGCCGAGAAGCGGTTGCGGCGTTCTGCCGACGCTTCTCCATTCCCTTGATCACCAGCAACGCTGGCAGGGGAATCATCGCCGAGGGAGACCCACTCGTGATCGGCAACTTCGCCGCACGAACCGGCGGCCAAGACCTGCTCGACCAGGCCGACGCACTGCTCTCGATCGGCACGCACTTCCGCTCGAACGAGACCCGTCACTACACGCTGCGATTGCCGTCGAATCACGTGCAGATCGACGTCGACCCCGCCGCCATCGGCCGGGCCTATCCCTGCGAGGTCGGTCTCGTCGGCGATGCCGCCACCGTGATCAGCGCGCTGTCGGAACGTCTCGACGACTCAGGACATGGACCGTCTCGTGCGGCGTGGCTGGAGGTCGCCGCCGAGACGGCGATCTCGGTTCGCCGCCAACTCGAGGCCGACATCGGCCCCGATGCCGAACTGTGCCGGGCGATGCGAGACGTCCTGCCAGACGAGTCGCCCCTGGTTCGTGACGTCACCATCCCAGCCTCGGCGTGGGGCAACCGCCTGCTTCCCGTTCTGGACCCGACGACCAACGTCAACGCTCGAGGTGGCGGAATCGGTCAGGGACTCGGCATGGCAATCGGGGCAGCCACCGCTCGACCGGACGTCCCAACCGCGCTGATGGTGGGCGACGGCGGACTCGCCGTGCACCTCGGCGAGCTCGCGACGCTCGCCCAAGAACAGCTGCCCGTCGTCATCATCGTGTTCAACGACGGCGGCTACGGCGTGCTCCGCAACCTCCAAGACGCACACATCGGCCGACGGAGCGGTGTCGACCTGTTCACCCCCGACTTCGCAGCCCTCGCCGCCGCCTTCTCGATGCCGTTTCACCACTTGGCCAACCCCGGCGACTCGCAACAGATCCTGACCGCCGCCGTCGCTGATGGCAGCCCGGCGATCGTCGAGGTCGACTGCGATTCGTTCGGCCCGATGCCCGTTCCCTTCGTCCCACCCGTCCCCGTCCCGTGAGGAGCAGTCCGTGACGTCGACCAGCACCCGATCCGGCCAGCCGCCGTACTTGGAGCCGAACCAAACTCGGTCGGCACCACCAACCGAGTTCGAGAACCGGCTCGGCGACGCGATCGAGGCCGCCTATGCCGCCGGCATCGACGACCTCGACGGTCTGGTCGCTCGACTCGAAGCCGAGGGGCCAGCACGCCCGGATGGCAACCCGTGGACGGCCGACTCGTTCGCCGAGCTCATGGCGGAGTTGGGACGATGAGCCTCGACGTGGACCAGAGCACGGATCAGGTGAGCCAGGAACAGGTGCACCAACTGGTCGGCGAGGGCGTCAACGACCGCTGGTATGCGGTCCTCCCCTCGCACCTCCTCGGCCCTGGCGAGGTGAAGGAGATCCGCCGTTTCGGCTACCGGATCGCCCTGTGGCGCGACGATTCGGGGACGGTCCGAGCCCTCGAGGACTACTGCCCTCATCGCGGTGCACCATTGTCGGCTGGTGACGTCCTGGACGACCGCCTGCGCTGTCCGTATCACTGGGTCGAGGTCCGCCTCGACGGTGTGGTCACCAAGGTGCCCGGTAGCCCCGGATGCAACCTCGAGGGCAGCCGGTCGACCCGGGTCTTCCCCGCAACCGAGGCAGCGGGTGCGATCTTCCTCTACAAGAGCACCGACCCGCACCTCGACCCGGTTCCACCGCTCGATCTGCCCGAGCAGCTGACCGGCGACCGGTACAGCAACTTCTTGTGTTACGTCGAGTGGGCGGGCGACTGGCGGCTGATCGCCGACAACGTGATCGACCCGATGCACGGCGCGTTCTTGCACCGCCAATCGCACTCGATGGCCGAGGGCGAGATGAGTGCGGAGTTCGATCTCACCGAGACGGACGACGGGTTCGTGTTCGCGAAGACGGGTCAGTCCGGCGTCAACTTCGACTGGACCGAGTTCGGTGACACCGGCGTGATGTGGATGCGCCTCGAGATCCCGTATCCCCCGACGGGCGGGCCGGCCAAGACGTTCGGCATCATCGGCATGTACACGCCAGCCGCCGACGGAACGACCGCCGTGTTCTTCTGGCGAACGTGCGCGATCGAGGGATGGCAGCGCGATGTGTGGCGGTTCCTCTACCGCAACCGCCTGGAGGACCGTCACTGGGAAGTGCTCGAACAGGATCGGGCGTTACTCGAGCGAATGGAGCCAGACGGGCGCTAGAAGCTCTACAGCCACGATCGCGGCCTCGCTCGGCTCCGCCGCTATCTCACCGGTGTCGCGCGGGAGCAGCTCGCCACAGCCGGTCGGTGAGTTCGGGGCTCGCTGCCATCCTCGGGAACGACCTGCGCAGCAGTCCGAACATCGCCAGCGATGAGGGACAGGCACCAGAAGGTGCGTACTAGTCACCTCAGAGGGTTCGTGCTTTGCTGACTCCATCGCCCCGGGGCTCCTCATCACTTCTGAAGGAGCGACAATGCAAAGCACGAGCAACATCTGCCGGATCGAGCGCGTCGAAGGCACGCTGATGCCGGCGAACGTCGTCTCATCGGAGCCGTACGGCAACCAAACGACTGCCGGCCGGATCCGTGGCGACCGTCCAGGAACGCATCGTCAGCCCAGGACTCAGCTGAGGCGAAGTGACCCGCGAGAAGAAGCGACATGACCGGGTCGACGCCTTGGTGGCCGAACGCCGCGCTCCGGCGAGACGAAGACTTCGATATCGAGCGCAAGGTGTCGTGGCTCGAGTTGTTCTTCGACCTGGTGTTCGTCGTCGTGATGGCGCGCCTGGCCCACGACCTGGCCCATCACCCCGACCTCGACCACGCAATCGACTTCGTCCTCCTGTTCGCCGCTGTGTTCTGGGCCTGGAACGCTTTCACGTACTACATCGAACGGTTCGAATCGGGCGGGCTGGAGCAACGATTCTTCGTCTTCGCAGCGATGGCAACCGTCGGAGCGCTCGCCGTCTGGACCGAAGGCGGATTGGGGTCGCACTACACCGGATTCGCCTGGGCCTACGTCGCTGTTCGATGCGTCAACATGGCGCAGTGGATTCGAGCTGCA
>CALLIQ010000680.1 GCA_938008925.1 uncultured Acidimicrobiales bacterium | reverse complement strand
CTGCGTTCTTCGACATCATCAACCAGGACCCGACGCTCCGGCAGGTCAAGCTCATCGCCGAGCCGTGGGACGTCGGCGAGGGCGGCTATCAGGTGGGTCGATTCCCACCGCTGTGGTCGGAGTGGAACGGCCGCTATCGCGACACCGTCCGAGACTTCTGGCGCGGCGAACCCGGCCACCTCGGCGACTTCGCCTCCTGTTTCACCGGCAGCTCGGACCTCTACGAATCGACCGGTCGTCGACCATCGGCCTCGGTCAACTTCGTCACCGCCCACGACGGTTTCACGCTCCGCGACCTCGTCTCGTACAACGAGCGACACAACGAGGCGAACACCGAGAACAATCGCGACGGCGAGTCTCACAACCGGTCCTGGAACTCCGGCGTGGAGGGCCCCACCATCGACCCTGAGATCAATGAGATCCGCCAGCGCAGAACACGAGCGATTCTGGCGACCATGATGCTCAGCCAGGGCGTTCCGATGCTGCTCGCAGGCGACGAGTTCGGCCGCACGCAGGGCGGTAACAACAACGCGTACTGCCAGGACAACGAGATTTCATGGCTCGACTGGGAGGGCGTCGACGACGAACTCCTCGCGTTCACCCAGCGGCTCGTCAATCTCCGCAGGCTGCACCCGAGCTTCCGGCGTCGTCGGTTCTTCTCCGGCGAGAAGAACGCCGACGCCGATGTCGCCGACGTCGACTGGTTCCGAGCCGACGGCCTGCGGATGACACACGACGATTGGCAGGCCAGCGACGCACACGCACTCGCCGTCTTCTTGAACGGCGAACGGCTCACCGACACCACCGCCCGCGGCGAGCGAGTCTTCGACGACAGCTTCCTGGTGCTGTTCAACGCCGACGCGACCGACAAGCCATTCTCGATTCCCATGCCGCTCGCCGGACGCTGGTGGCGCACCGAGCTCGACAGCGCCAGGCCCGAGGCCCCCAATCGCCCCGTGGTCGGCTCGCTCGTCGTGCCGTCCCGATCGGTGATGGTGCTGCGTGACGAAACCGATCGCCAGAATCAGGGCTCGGCATCACCCGCCGGCTCAGGAGTTCGGCGATGAGCCGTCACGTCGTGTTCGCCACCGCCGAGATCGCACCACTCGCTCGAGTCGGCGGGCTCGCCGAGGCGGCATCGGGACTCGTGCGTGCGTTGCAACGGACCGACGTCACCGTCACGGTCGTGCTGCCGGACTACGGCGACATCGAACTCGACGAGGTTTCGTCGTGGGCCCTCGATCTTCCCGAGTGGTGTCGCCCGGCGCGCGCTCGGCGCGGGTCCGCAGGCGGTTTCGACGACGTCATCTTGATCGATCGCCCGGGACTCGCTCGGCCCCATCCCTACGTCGAGCCATCGACGGGCGAAGGCTGGCCGGACAACGACTGGCGGTTCATGTGCTTCTCGGCAGGTGTCGCCGACGTCGCCAGAACCCTCGATCCAGACGTTCTACATCTCAACGACTGGCACACCTCTGCGGCGCTCGGGTTCCTCCCGACCCCACCGCCGACGGTGCTCACCATCCACACGCTCGGTTACCAGGGCATCTGTGATTCGTCGTGGCTCACCCGCCTGCCGTTCGAGTCGTGGCGTTTCGCCTGGTTCGACGGCTGCAACCCGCTGCTCGGCGCCATTCGATCGGCCGACCGCATCATCGCCGTGAGTCCGAACTACGCCAAGGAGATCGTGGAGCCAGTCGGCGGGATGGGCTTGCACGAAGAGCTCGCTCGGCGGGGCGACGCGCTCGTCGGCATCCGAAACGGCATCGACGTCGGGTCGTGGAACCCGCGAACCGATCCGCACATCCCGATCAACTACGGGCTCGAGGAGATCGAGGGCGGCAAGCAAGCGGCCCGCCTCGCACTTTCCGAGGAGTTCGGTTGGAACATCAGCGGTGACGTGCTGCTGGGTGTTGTGTCGCGCCTCGTCGACCAGAAGGGCGTCGACCTCATCGCCGGACTCGCCCCGTACCTCGCCGGCATGAAGGCCCGCATGGTGTTGCTCGGTAGCGGCCAGGCGAACCTCGTCGAACTCGTCGAGCGAGCGGCATCTGACTCGAAGGGACGCATCGCGGCGGTGACCGACCGCTATGACGAGCCTCTCGCACACCGCATCTTCGCCGGCTCCGACCTGCTCATCATGCCGAGCCGCTTCGAGCCGTGTGGGCTCGCCCAGATGCAGGCGATGGCCTACGGCACGCCGGCCGTCGCGACCCGTGTCGGCGGTCTCGTCGACACGGTCATCGACGTCGACCGGCACCGTTCGACGGGCACCGGCTTCCTGACCGAGACCAACGATCTTCCCGGTCTCGTTGACGCGACGCATCGTGCGATTCGATCGACTCGTCTCGCATCGCGGCGCCGCCTCGTCCAGCGACGAGCGATGGAGATCGACTGGTCGTGGGACGGCCCAGCCGACCAGCACATCGAGGTCTACGAGGCCGCGATCGCCCGTCGGGCCCCGGTCGATCGGACCAGCGCAACCTTTGCGTCAGTCGAGACGAACGTTCTTGCCGATGGCGATGACTCCACCCTCTGACATCGTGAACCGTTTGGCGTCTTCGACCGGGTCGACCCCGATCTGAGCGCCGGGCGGGACGACGACGTTCTTGTCGAGCACCGCCCGCCGGATCACCGCACCTTCACCGATCTCCACGTCGTCGAAGGCGATGACGCCATCCAGCTTCGCATCGCGATGAATGCGCACTCCCGGAGAGATGACGCTGTCGCGTACGTCGCAGCCGCTGAGGATCGCACCGTTGCTGACCACCGAGTTCTCGACCGTCGGTGCCCGGCCCTTCGAGACGACGAACTTCGCAGGCGGCAGGGAACGACCGAGCGTGTAGATCGGCCACTCGGCGTTGTAGAGGCTGAACTTCGGCAGGGGCTGGACGAGATCCATGTGGGCGTCGAAGTAGGCATCGAGCGTTCCGACGTCGCGCCAGTACCCGCGTTGCTCCTCGAGGTCGCCAGGCACGATGTTGGTCGTGTAGTCGTACACGTGGGCGCGCCCCTCGTTGACCAGGCGGGGGATGAGATCGCCGCCGAGATCGCGGCCCGATGCCTCGTCGGTCGCGTCAGCGTGCAGCGCCTCGACGAGCACGTCGGCGTCGAAGACGTAGTTGCCCATCGAGACGTAGGACTCCTCGGGTGAGTCGGCGAGACCGGGCGGGTCGG
>CALLIQ010000679.1 GCA_938008925.1 uncultured Acidimicrobiales bacterium | reverse complement strand
AGGCCGTCTTCACGTTCGCTGTTCGAGAAGTACTTGGCGATGTGGGTGGCGAAGGGATTCGACGGTTCATGTCCGTAGAACCACGTCGGGACCGACAGATTCATGGTCGGGCCACCGGCGTCGACGGTGAGGGCCTGCACGCGATCCCACACCTCGAGCGCCACGTTGATGAAGTCGTCGGCTCCGGCGGAGAAGCTCGGATGAACGGCCAGAGCATCGATCAGCTCGTCGACGACCGACGGTGCGAGCGCGGCGGTCGAAGCACCGAAGTTGGCTGCCTCCATCGCCCCCGGGCCGCCGCCGGTGGTGACGCACAGGTCGAGATTCGCAAGCGACCGACCGAGCTCGACCGCCTGCCGATACCCATCGGTGCCTCGCTCGAGCGCATGGCCTCCCATGACACCGACGAGGCGACGGTCGGCCCGGAACGCATCCAGCGCCACCGTGATCCCGTGGTCGTGGAGCCGGTGCGCCAAGCCTTCAGCAGGATCGATCTCGGGCCCGCCGGAGCGACGAGCCCGGCGATAGATCTGCTGATCGATGCACCCCTCGAACCCGTGCTCATCGATGCCGACGTAGAGGTCGGCGGCGGCATAGAGGCCGGCCGGCGTCGCATCGAACGGCAGCTCGCCGAGCACATGGTGGAGATCGGCGATCAATTCGTCGACTTCGGTCACCCAGTGTGGAATCACCTCCCGAACCTACACTCCAACGTGTTCGATCTCGCCTGATCGAGATCGAGACGGAGCTCGAACCGAGCCCGCTGAATCACGTGCGAGGAGCACCACATGACACTTGCTGTTGGCGACGCCGCCCCAGACTTCACTCTCAAGGACCAAGACGGAAACGAGCACACGCTCTCCGCTCTCGTCGCCGACAAGCCGGTGGTGCTGGTCTTCGTGCCGTTCGCCTTCACGGGCGTCTGCACCGGCGAGTTCTGCCAGCTCAGCGAGAACCTGAACCAGTTCGAGTCCGCTGGCGCGACGCTGCTCGGTATCACCTGCGACCGTCAGTTCTCGCTCAAGGCCTGGGCCGATGCCGAGGGCATCACCTTCCCGCTGCTGTCCGACGGTTGGCCCCACGGTGCGGTGTCCACCGCATACGACTGCTTCAACGAAGATCTGGGCTGCGCCATGCGCCGCACGGTCGTCATCGGCACCGATGGCAACGTCGCCGAGATCTTCGACAGCGAGGGCATCGCTTCGCCCCGCGAGAAGGAGCGTTACGACGCCGCGCTCGCCGGCCTCGCTTCCTGAACAACACTGCCCACCCATGCGTTCGATTCTGATGGCCGCGTTCGTCGGCCTCTCGAAAGCCCTCGGGTGGGATGACAAGGCCCCGAGTGAAGAGATCGTGGTGCTCGCACCCGATCTCGACACCGGGGACCTCGGTCTCGACTTCGGCGATCTCCCGCCGCTCGACTGACCGTCGCTCGATTGACCGCCAGCGTGACGAGTTCGGAGCGGCGGCCGGAGCTGAGCGCTAGAGGATCTGGCTCAGGAAGAGCTGCGTGCGCTCCTCCTGCGGGTTCGTGAAGAAGTGCTCGGGGGTGCCCACCTCGACGATTTCGCCGTCGGCCATGAACACGACTCGATCGGCCACCTCTCGGGCGAACCCCATCTCGTGCGTCACGCAAATCATGGTCATGCCGCCGCGTGCGAGATCCTTCATGGTCTCGAGCACCTCGTTGATCATCTCCGGGTCGAGCGCCGAGGTCGGCTCGTCGAAGAGGATCACCTTCGGCTTCATGGCGAGCGACCGAGCGATCGCCACTCGCTGTTGCTGCCCACCGGAGAGCTGACCGGGGAACTTGCGCGCCTGGTCGGGGATCTTGACCCGCTCGAGCAACTCCATCGCGTGCTCCTCGGCCTCGGCCTTTGGCACATTGCGAACGTTGCGGGGAGCGAGCGTGATGTTCTCCAGCACCGACAGGTGCGGGAACAAGTTGAAGCTCTGGAAGACCATGCCGGTCTCCCTGCGAATGTTCTGGATGGCCTTGATGTCGTCCGAGAGCTCCACACCGTCGACGACGATCGAGCCCCGATCGTGTCGCTCGAGTCGATTGATGCACCGGATGAGCGTCGACTTGCCGGAGCCCGATGGCCCGATGACCACGACGACCTCCTGCTCGCCGACCTTCATGCTGATGTCGTGCAGCGCTTGGAAGTCGCCGAAGAACTTGTCGACGTGGCTGACGTCGATCATGACGTTGCCGTTGCCGCCGACCTCGGTGGCGTCGGCGTTGATCTTGGTGTCGCTCATCGCGTTCCAACTCCCAGCTTCTTCTCGAGCCGTCGGCTCTCTTTTGACATGGTGTACGCAAAGGCCCAGTAGCCGATGGCAACGAACAGATAGGTCACGCTCGCGAGTCCCTTCCCGACGAACTCGGTCTGCGCGTTCGACGTGTCGGACACACGCAAGAACTCGAGGATGCCGATGATCGAGAGCAGCGACGTGTCCTTGAACAGGGCGATGAACTGTCCGACCATCGCCGGGATCACCGCCCGCAGCGCTTGCGGCAGAACGATCAGTCGCTGCACCGACGCGGCCGACATGCCCGATGCCTGGGCCGCTTCGGTTTGCCCCTTCGGCACGGCCTGGAGCCCACCTCGCACGATCTCGGCGATGTAGGCGGCGCTGAAGCCGGTGATCACGATGATGGCCAAGGTGAGGTCGGCGGGACGATCGCCCGGGAGGAAGAACGGCAGGATCAGGTTCGAGAACAGCAACAGCGAGATCAGCGGCACGCCGCGAATGAACTCGATGAAGATGACCGACGCGGTCTTCAACACCGGCAGGTTCGACTTGCGACCGAGGGCCAAGATGATGCCGAACGGCATACCGAGCGTGATGCCGAGCACGGTGGTGAACAGCGTGACGTGCAGCCCGCCCCATTCGGCCCAACCGAACCCGTCGTGGGGAATGGCGATCTCGATGGCGAACACCACCGCAGCAGCGAGCAACGGCACGCCGAAGCGCATGCCCGTTCCAGCGAGTCCGGGCGGCAGGTCGCGCCGACCGACCTCGGTGAGCACCCAGAAGAAGACGACGAGACCCAGCGCGAACCCACCGAGCACCGACGTGCCGGCGAGGATCAGCATGGCCACGATCGCCATCGACGCACCGATGAAGATCGCACTGCGGCGTGCGGCCTCCGGCAGTCGCCAACCGATCTCCCGACCGAGGAAGACCAGCACGAAGCCGACGGCGACGCCGACGTAGGGAAGCAGCGTCCGAGCGAAGCTGACGAAGAAGATCGAGACGGCGATCACGGCCCAGAAGCGCCGGAGCAGCGAAACGATGCCTTCCCGTTCCGCAGGTAGCCCGACCGCACGGTTGGTTTCATACGCGGATCGAGCGAGTGCACCAGCGACGAGTCCGCCGGCGAACAGCAGGCAGAAGAACGAGGCCCACAAGCGCCACAACTCTTCGCGAGGGAACTGCCCGACCATGAAGATCCGCAGGTTGTCGCGGACGATCTTGAAGTCGGCGTCGATGACCCATCGCAAGGCGAACCAGATACCGGCCAGGCCGATGAGGCCGACCACGATCGACACCATCGAGTTGATCGGACCGTCGAACAGATTCTTCTTCGCCCACTCGCCCGGCGGCAGCTTGTTCGACGGGGCCTGCGACGCTTCGTTCACCGCTGCTGCGATGGCATCGGTTGCAGGCAGATGTGCGGTTGCTGATTCACCAGCCATGACTCATCGCCCCACGATCTGGAGTCGGCGGTTGACGACGTTGCCGATCGCTGAGAGAGCGAGCGACAGCGCCAGGTAGAGCAGGGCCAGGATCAACAGCAGCTGTGGCGCTGGTTGGGATTGGCCGAACAGGTTGTTGATGATGCTCGTCGTCTCGGCGAAGCCGATGGCGATGGCGAGCGAGCTGTTCTTCGAGAAGTTGAGGAACTGGCTGATGAGCGGCGGGAAGGCGATCCGCAGCGCCTGCGGCAGGATCACGAACCGGTATCGCTGGAACGCCGACAGGGCGAGTGCATTCGCCGCCTCCTCCTGTCCCTTGTGCACCGCCAGGATGCTGCCCCGGACGATCTCGGAGATGTGGGTCGCCGTGTACATCACCAGTGCCGTGGTGAGTGCGGCGTACGGCATCTGGATCCGGAATCCATCGGAGAAGACCCGCCCTCGATCGTCGAGCATCGGCTTCGACCACGAGACCGGCCCACCGAGCACGAAGTAGGCGACGAGTGCGACCCCGAACACCGTGCCGAGTGCCCACAGCACCCGGTGGTGCGGCGTCCCCGTGCGGTTGAAGACGTTGGTGCGCCAGACAGCGACGGCGACTGCCGCGATGAGAGCGATGAGGAGAACGATCCGGAACGCTGCGAAGTTGTCGAGCCCCTTGATCGACGGAATGGCGAACCGGTTGTTGCTGAGAATGAACCAGCCGCCGAGTGGCTTCCACGCCTCCTGGGCCCGAGGGAGGCTGTTGAGGAACAGCGACCAGATGAACACGATCACCACGAGCGGCGGGATGTTGCGGAAGAACTCGACGTACCCCGTGGCGATCTTGCGGAGCAGCCAATTCGACGAGAACCGGGCGATGCCGATCAAGGTGCCAAAGACGAGGGCGAGCGGGATGCCGACGATGATGACCCGGATGGTGTTGAGGAAGCCGGCGGTGATGGCTTCGCCGACGGTGTCGGCCGCCTCCAACGGGTTGTCGGCGATCGTGATGCCGGCCGGCTGGTCGAGGAACCCGAAACCGAGGTCGAGACCGATCTCCTCGGTCCGCGTCCGGAAGTTGTTCCACAGATACGAGCCGCCAGCCACGATGGCGGCGAGGGCGACGATCTGTGCGGCGATGCCGATGGCGGTGACGTCACGCCACAGCACGGCGCGGTCGGCATCGGACTTTGCTCGCCGGTCGGCGAAGAGCCGAACGGTGTCGTAGATCAGTCGACCGACGACGTACACGACTGTTGCGATGGCTGCGACCACCAACGCAAGCAGCAAGAACTCAATCATGAACTCATCCCCCACCGACCCCAGGTGTTCGGCCCCCGCACATGACGGGAGCACGGCCGAGGGGCGGGCCGACCGAACCGGCCCACCCCTCGTGTGATCAGGTGACGTAGCGCCCCAGGCACCCCGTCACCTCAGTCATTCAATCGATTGAAGATCAATCGATCGGTGAATCAATCGATCAGCGGAACGGCGGAACGTACTGGAGACCACCGTTTGTCCACAGGTCGTTCGGGCTGCCGTCGAGCGTGAGACCGATCGGACCGAGGTTGGCGTTGAAGATCTCTTCGTAGTTACCGACCTGGCTGATGATGTTGTATGCGAAGTCGGTCGGGAGACCGAGACCCACCTCGGCGACGGCGGAGTTGCCCTCGTCGTCCTCGATCGGCTGACCGAGGAAGCGAAGGATGCTGGAGTCTTCGCTTTCGAGGAAGCTGTCGACGTTGTCGCTGGTGATTCCCCACTCCCACGCCTGAACGGTGGCCATGACGGCCCAGTTCACGACCTGTGCCCACTCGGTGTCACCATCGGCGACGACGGGGCCGAGCGGCTCCTTGGAGATGATCTCGGGAAGGATGGAGGTCTCGATGTCCATGTTCGCAGCGAAGGCGGCGAGCTGGGAAGCGTCCGAGGTCCAGACCTCACACTGACCGGCCTGGAAGGCCGGGTTCAGCTCGTCGTTCGACTCGAACTCGACGGCGGTGAAGGGGATGTCGAGATCGCCGAGCACAGCGTTGAGGTTGAGCAGCGTGGTGGTACCGGTGAGCACGCAGATCGACGCATCGGCGACGTCCTCGAGGGACGAGATGCCACTGTCGGCGTTGACCATGAAGCCCTGGCCGTCGAAGAAGGTGGTGTGCAGGAAGTTGGCCTGCTCACTGCCGTCACGGGAGGCGGTCCACGTGGTGTTGCGGATCAGCACGTCGATCTCACCCGACTGCAGGGTGGGGAACCGCTGGGCGGCGACGAGCGGGGTGATGTTGATGGCCTCGGCGTCGCCGAGCACGGCGGCAGCGATGACCTTGCAGTAGTCGATGTCGAAACCACTGAATCCGCCGTCAGCATCGACGATGCCGAAACCGGGGAGGGTGTCGTTGCCACCGCAGTTGAGCGTGCCTGCAGCCTGGACGGCAGCCAAACGGCCATCGCCCTGGGTGAGCTCGACAGTGTCGCCGTCGGTCTCTTCTTCCTCGGTGGTTGCGTCCTCCGCATCGTCGCTGCTCGAACACGCAGCGGCGAAGAGCGAGATGGACAGCGCGAGCGCCAGCATCTTGAGCAACTTGCTCGTCATCTTCATCGAAAGTCCTTCCAGGCCCCGCCGCGCTTGCTTCAGGATCATTCGTCCTGATCGGCGTCGAAGCGGGTGGAACATTATCGATCCGCGCATCGCCCTGCCACGGTGACGCCAACCCGTCACGGAAATGGTCAGATTGTGTCACCCGTCACATTCGGCTCATCGGTTCCCTCATCCGCCTGTTCTCCGGGGTGCACGGGAGCGGCCGGCGCGACCGGTGGCGGGGGCATCACCGGTTGTGGCCGCGATGCGAGGCGTTTGCGGTTCCACCTGATGAGAAACCACAGCCCGACCGGCACCCACATCCAGGGGAGAAGGGTTCCGACGGCGAGCACGATGACCTGGATGAACGTGACGAGGGCTCCCCAACCAGCGCCGAAACCCTCACCAAAGCTGGGCACGGAGGTGTCGGGGTCGACATCGACGAACAGCTCGCTCCTCGCTCCGACGTTGCCGAGCCGAAGGTCCGCTCCGTCGTCGTCGACCGGCGTCGCATTCGCCTGAGCACGACCGCTCGCCGATTCCTCGGCCACGATCTCGCCGTAGAGAACGATGCTCTCACCCGGCGCCAGCGGTTCATCCAGGTCACCGCTGTGGAGCAACAGATCGTCCATCTCGAGGTCGAATCGGTCGTCGCGAACCTCGATCTCATTCAGGAACGTGTCACCGGAGTTCGTGATGCGGAAACAGAGCGTCAACGCAGTTCCCTCATCGACGTCGAGTCGTTCGTCGCCGTCGCAGGTCGAGCCGTCATCGTGACCGGCGTAGGCCGTCGCGACGAGTTCGAGCGCAGGACCGGGAACGATCTCGACGAAGGTGACCGTGATCGTGGCGAGGTCGACCTGATTCTGGACGGTGCGGAGTTGGCCTCGAAGCAACTCGAGCGACGTCTCGCGTTCGAGCAGCTGACCCTCGAGCGAGGCGATGTCGGCGAGATCGGTCGCGTTCTCCAAGAAGCCGCGCAGTCGTTCGACGCTGGCCTCGGCGGTGATGATTCGGCTCTCCAGGTCGACCACTCGGTCGGTCACGTCGTCAGCCGAGATCCGCTGATCCCGCAGGAAACCGAGATCACTCAAGCGTTCGAGCGCTTCGGAGAAGTCGGCGGGCTGCACCTTGAAGACCAGCGTCGAGCGGGGCGTGCCGTCGGTCGTGGTCTCCTGGCCGAACAGCAGACCGCCGAGTCCCTCGATCCGCGTGATGGCGAGCGAGCTCGCTTCGGCGACGCTCTCGACGTCCGCCTGAATCTCGGCCGTACGAATGATGTCTCGACCGGTGTCCGCCGGGTCGGTCTGCGACGTGGCGTCGGCCAACGACCCCGTCGGTGCGCCGCCGGTCCCGAGCACGCCTTCGACGGCGGTGTCCGACTCGCCGGCCGACTCGATCGACTCATCGGCCTCGAGCGCAAAGCCGCCATCGCCCGCGTCGTCGGATCCTCCGACCGGCGCTGATTCAACCACCGTCGCCTCGACCGCTGACTCCTCGGCGCCGAACGCATCGGTCGCCGCGGCGTCGCTGTCATCGCCACCGGCACCGCATGCGGTGGCCGTCAGCGCGAGCGCTGCCGCCAGCGGAAGGACCCGCCGCCACCTTCGCTGCTCGTGTCGTCGTATCGGCTTGTGTCGCATGGGATTCCCTCGTCGTTCGCTGCTCGAGTCCGAGCCGAAGGCCCGGTTGTGGATGCCATGGACGGCGCCGAGACCCCGCGTGGTTCCCCGCGTCACACGATCGACACGCGTCCGTTGGGTACCGTCAGGACATGTCCTCGGTTCCCGGTCCGATCGCCCTCGTCGGAAGCGGTGAGTTTCTTCCGCAGTCCGAAATCCTCGACCGCCGTCTGCTCGACGGTCGGGCGTCGCGAGTTGCGATCGTGCCGACGGCAGCCGGCCGAGAGGGCGACGGCAGCATCGACCGGTGGATCGCCCTCGGGGTCGATCACTACCGACGTCTCGGCGCCGAACCCGTTCCGATTCGCGCCATCGACGATGCCTCGGCCGACGACGCCACCCTCGCCGCCGCGATCGACGGATGCGGGCTCATCTACTTCTCCGGTGGCGACCCGACCCATGTCACGAGCGTCATGCGTGACTCGGCCGTGTGGACCGCCGTGCTCGCCGCCTGGCGGGCTGGCTCAGCGCTCGCTGGTTGCTCCGCTGGAGCGATGATGATGGGCTCGGTCACGGCGTCGCCTCGGCGGAACGATCTCGTCGACGGGCTCGGTCTGTTCGACGATCTCTGCGTCATCCCGCACTTCGATCGCTTCGATCAGGGCAGGCCCGACATGGCGGTCGGCCTCGCCGAACGTGTCGGACCCGCCACGACGCTCCTCGGCATCGACGAAGACACCGCCCTCGTCATCGATCCGGCTTCCGGGGCCACCGAGGTGGTCGGCCGACAGCGTGCGTGGCACCTGAATCCCGGAATCGGCGAGGACCGTTCGGGATGGAGTGACGGAGAGGCGACCGATCTGACGCTTCGACCGAGCGTCTGATCCTGCGGCCCGACCCAAACTCGATCTGACCCGACCCGGCCCGATCTGACCGAACCCGATCTGGCCCGACCGGATCTAGCTGGCCGACCCGATCTGGCCGTCAGGCAGTCGAGCGGACGACGAGTGAGGTCGGGGTGATCGAGTGCTCGACCTCGTCGCCGGGGTTGGCGATCGACGACAGCACGAGCCTCGCCGCGTTTGCCCCGATGCGTTCGACGTCTTGGCGAACGGTGGTCAGCCCGAACAGCGATGACAGGTCGTTGTCGTCGAACCCGACGACGGCGACGTCGTCT
>CALLIQ010000678.1 GCA_938008925.1 uncultured Acidimicrobiales bacterium | reverse complement strand
CTTCACGTAGGCGACCACGTCGTCCCAGTTCGAGCCGTCGTAGTAGGCGCTGCCGACCGAAATGGAGATGCGCATGGTGCTCCCGTCAGGTGGATGGATTCGTTCGCACCCTTCCATGGCACCCGGTGCACCGCAAGACTGCCGAGCGTGCCCATCAGCCACGAGTCAACAGACGAACGCAACCCCGGTCCAGAGGCGAGAGCGACCGGCCGTTGCTTGTGCGGGGCGGTTCGCTATCGGGTCACCGGGCCGCTGCGGAACGTCCTGAACTGTCACTGCGAACGGTGCCGCCGGATCACGGGACATCACATGGCGGCATCGGCCGCACCGGCTCATTCGATCGTCATCGACGACACCTCGACACTCCGCTGGTTTCACCCCGACGACGATCCCGACATCGGCTACGCGTTCTGTTCCACGTGTGGATCGAGCGTGTTCTGGCGGCCGAACGACGGCGCCGAGCAGTGGTCGATCTGCGCTGGAACGCTCGACCGGCCGACGGGGCTGACCACCATCGCCGACTGGTTCGCCGACGAGGCTGGCGACTATTTCAACCTCGACCCGAGCACCGAGCACATCGGCGTCGAACCCGGCCGTTAGTTGGTCGAGCTGAGCGCAGAGCCGAGGTCGAGCGCGGGGTTCGTGACGTTGCGAACGGCGTCGTAGCGAGCGTCGAGCGCCTGCACCATGTTCATGTCGGTGAAGATCCAGAACTGGCCGGCCACGATGGCGTCGTAGACGAGCTGCGCGACCTGGTCCGGCGCCATGCCGGACGCAAGCGCTTCCTTGATGAAGTCGTTGCGAGCTTCTTGATCGGCGGTCGGCTCGGTCAACGCCGACGGCGCCGCCCACTCGGGCCGGTTGCGAGCGCTCTCGGCGATCTTGGTGTCGACCCAACCAGGGCACAAGCATGAAACACCCAGCGTGGAGTCGAGCGCGTCGAGCTGACCGAACAGACCTTCGGTGATACCGACCACGGCCCACTTCGAAGCGGCGTATGCGCTGTGTCCGGGGAAGTGCCCGGCCATCGACGCCGTGTTCACGATGTGGCCGTCGCCGTGCTCGAGCATGTGGGGGAGGAAGGCTGCGTGACCGTTGATGACGCCCCAGAGATTGACGTCGATCACCCACTTCCAGTCGTTCAGGTCGATGTGTCCCGGCGTCGCCGACAGGCTGCTACCCCCGACACCCGCGTTGTTGAACAACAGGTTGATCTGGCCAAACCGCTCGATCGACTCATCGGCGAGTGCCTGCACCGCCGCGGCGTCGGCGACATCGACCACCTTGGTCATCGTCTCGATGTCGTGGCCAGCGGCCGTCGCTTCGGCCCGGACCGCCGTCTCGGCCTCGGCCAGCGTCGGCTCCTCGATGTCGGTGAGGACGATGTTCATTCCGGCCCGGGCGAACCGCTCGGCGAAGGCGAGTCCCATGCCGCTCGCGGCTCCGGTGATGACGGCGGTCTTTCCAGCGAATTCCTGCATTGCCGGAACGTAGCCCATCGATCCCGAGGCACCGAATGGGCGCTCGGCGGTTCAGTGGGTCGGCCGCTCCGTGGGTCGGCGGTTCAGCGGGTCAGACGACGTTGATCGTGAACTGGTAGTTGTCGGCTCGCGATTCGCCGTCGGCGTCGGTCGACTCGACGACGATCGTCATCACGTGGGTTCCGGGGTTCACCGTTGCGGGGTCGACCCAGACCCGGGCGACGTCTCGCTCGTCGGCGAGGAGCCACGCGTCGTGGTGAAGACTCGTGAAGGTGTCCTGCGGGTGGTAGATCTCGATGTCGCCCGAGACCGAGACCTGCAGGTCCCGGGCCTCGCCGGTCAGGCCGAGGAAGTCGAGTTCGATCCAGTTGGAGCTGCCGTCTCCCGTGCTCGACACCGTGGCGTCGGCGGTGAGGAGGGCGTAATCCTCGCCGCCCTCGAAGTCGACGACTCGGACGTTGAGACCGCCCGGGAAGTAGCGGTAGGTCTCGCCCTGGTACTCCCACTCGGCGATGACCTGCACGAAGAAGCTGTCCGGCGTCGACTCGGTGGTGCTCAGCTTGAAGCGCGAGACGTCGATCTCGCCAGCCTCGAGGGTGTCGTCTTGGTCGAGCTTGGCGGCGTCGCCCGCTTCGTAGGACGTCTCGGTCCCGGCCTGCCACTCCTGCACGATCATGCGGAAGTTCTCCATGGCCGTCGGTGCGGTCCAGGCGACGTTGATCCACGTCTCGCTACCCCGAACCACGGAGACGTCGTTGTCTCCGAGCATGATCGGTTGCGAGGTCCATTGCGCTTCGGCCGGCGATCCGGTGAGCGCGACGCTCCCGAGAGCGAACGCCATGAAGGCGGAACGAAGGCGGCGGCATTTCATGCTCAAAGTAACGACCGCGGCCTGTGATTTCTTTATGTGCGTGGAGGGGGCGAAAACACCCAAGCCCCCGCACGCAGGGATGATCAGACGGACCAGCCGACGAGCTTGGTTTCGAGGTATTCGTCGAGCCCGACGTGGCCGCCCTCGCGACCGATGCCCGACTCCTTCATGCCGCCGAATGGCGCCGCAGCAGAGGTCGGATTGATGTCGTTGATGCCGATGATTCCGAACCGAAGCCCTTCGGCGACCCGCCATGCCCGGCTGACGTCTCGTGTGTACAGGTAGGCGGCGAGGCCGTAGGTCGTGTCATTGGCCTTGGCGACGATGTCGTCTTCGTCGTCGAACACGATGACGGGGGCGACGGGACCGAAGGTCTCCTCGCTGTGGATCACCATGTCTGGCGTGACGTCGGCGAGCACGGTCGGGGCGAAGAAGTGGCCCTGATCGAGGCCGTCGGCCGTCAGCCGTTCGCCGCCGGTGAGCACCCGAGCGCCCTTGTCACGTGCGTCTCGGACCTGGCGGTCGACCTTGGCAACGCTCGGCTCGTCGACGAGGGGTCCGATGCTGACGCCCTCGGTGAAGCCCGAACCAGCCTTCATCTTCGAGACCCGATCGGCGAGCGTGTCGACGAACGCATCGGCGATGGAGCGCTGGACGTAGATGCGGTTCGGCGAGATGCAGGCCTGGCCCGTGTTGAGGAACTTCACGAGCGACGCGCCCTTGGCCGCATGGACCGGATCGGCGTCGTCGAACACGATGAACGGAGCGTGTCCGCCGAGCTCCATCGAGACCCGCTTGACGTTCGCCGAGGCGTGGCCGCCGAGGAGCTTGCCGACCTCGGTCGAGCCGGTGAAGGTGAGCTTGCGGACGCGGTCGTCGCCGAGGAGCGTGTCGCCGACCGGGACGGGGTCCGACGCGTTGACCATGTTGACGACGCCGGGCGGCAGCCCGACCTCGTCGAAGATCTCGAAGACGGCCTTGGCGCACAGCGGGGTCTGTTCCGCTGGCTTGAGCACCATCGTGCAGCCGGCGGCGAGGGCGGGGCCGAGCTTGCGGGTGAGCATCGAGATCGGATAGTTCCACGGCGTGATGGCGGCGCAGACGCCGAGTGGCTGGCGCATCACCAGGAATCGCTGGTCGGCTCGCGCTGAGGGGATCGTCTCGCCGTAGACGCGCTTTGCTTCCTCGGCGTACCAACGCAGGAAGTCGGCGGCGTAGTTGACCTCGTTGCGTGCGGCCCGGATCGGTTTGCCCTGCTCGGTGGTCATCAAGGTGGCGAGATCCTCGTGTCGCTCGACCATCAGCTGCCATGCGGCGTAGAGCTTGTCGCTCCGCTGGTAGGCCGTCGCGCCGGCCCACGCATCGAATGCTGCGTCAGCGGCAGCGATGGCCGCCTCGGTTTCGGCCGCACCGCCGTCGGCGACCGATCCGATGACCTCGCCGGTCGCTGGGTTGGTCACCTCGAAGGTGCGATCGCCGTCGACCCACTCGCCATTGATGTAATGCATCCGGGGATCCTACGGTCGGCCCCTCGCTCGTTCGAGTTCTTGGTCGACGAGGCGTTTGCTTACGGTTCGACTCCCTACGGTTCGACGATCACGATCGTCTGCCCGGTGCTGTAGGCGAGCAGGCCATCGCCGATGGTGGCGACGTCGAGCAAGCAGTCGTCGGCGATCGTGTCGGTCAGGGCGCCCGCGCGGTCGTAGCGGAGGAGCGCCCCGGTGTTGTAGGAGCAGACGATGAGATCGTCGCCGAGCGTGGCGAGACCGCTCGGCGCGGAGTCTGGCGGCATCACGGCGATGGGTTCCGGTTCAAACCCGTCGTCACCTCTTGCGAGACGTTCCTCGCCGTCTTGGGGGTGATTGTCGGCCACCCAGATCGAGCCATCGGCGGCTTCGTCGAACGCGAACGGGTTGTTCCACGGGCCGGATTCGATCGTCGGCTCCTGGTCCGGTGGCCCGTCGGGATCGAGCCTGATCAGCTTGCCTGCCACCTCGGCCGGGTCGGCCTGACCGGCGCGATCGTTGAGCAGGCCGACACCGAACACGAGATCGCCGTCCGACGTCGCGATCAGTCGGCCACCATTGCCGCCCCGGACGGTTGCCGGTCCGTTCCAGACGGTGCGGTGGTCGCCGGTCTCGCGATCGATCTCGAGCACGACGAGGCGCTCGTCTGGTGCGACGGCACCTGCGAACAGGCGGCCATCGGCGAGCACCGCGAGGCCGACGAGCCCGCGTTGACCGTC
>CALLIQ010000677.1 GCA_938008925.1 uncultured Acidimicrobiales bacterium | reverse complement strand
TCACGATGCTGGCTGCTCGAATCCGTCGAGGAACTCCGCCATCGCCCAGCCCCACCCGATCACGAACTGGCCAGCGTCGGTGTCCACGTCGTCGAAGACCGGGGCGCCGGGCGTCGCCTTCGCACTCTGGTGGTCGAGCAGCAACTGGTCGGCTCCTCCCGATGCGATCATCGTCCGGTCGTCGAACGACGCGGCGCCGAAACGCTTGGCGAGCCGGCGACCCCACGCTCGCTCTTCCCCATTCGGCCGGGTGTCGGGCCACGGGCGACAATCGGTGAGATCGGCCAGCGCTTCGAAGCCGCTCGCGTCGGCGAGGCGAGCCGAGACGATCACGTCTTCGTCCGGAAATGCCATCAGCGCCTTGTGGAACTGATCGTGCATCAATCCTCGGAGAATGGACGATCGATTGCGCGCGTGCGCAACACAGCCGACTCCGATCACGAGCGAGGGCGTGCCCCCGATGCGTTCGAGGGTGGAGAAGACGAACCCGCGAAGCGTCGATTTCTCGAATGCTTCGGAGACCAGCACCCACTCTTCGGCCTGCTTCGACAACAGACCAGCCTCCCAGCCAGCAGATGCCGCGCTGAGATCGGCCATCGCGGCGAGATCGACGTCGCCGAGCGCCGTGCAATCCCTGGTCAAGACTTCGATTGCCATGTGCGAGCATCCCCCTGATGTCGACGGTCCCACCGGGGATTTTCCCGCACTCTCGGCGTCGGCGCAAACAGGGACCGATCAGCGGTGTTGCAGCTACAGGTAGACGCCCTGTTGCGGTGGCGGTCCCTGCATACCTCCGGGGGCCCCTTGGCCAGGACCAGCGGGCAGACCCTGGGCCTGCTTGATCTGTTCGAGCTGTTGGCGGGCGGCCATCTGCTGGGCGAAAAGCGTTGCCTGGATTCCGTGGAACAAACCTTCGAGCCAACCGACCAGCTGAGCCTGGGCGATGCGGAGCTCGGACTCGCTCGGCACGTCGTCGTCGCCGAATGGCGTTGCGAGGGAGGTGAGTTCCTCTTGGAGGTCGGGCGACAGGGCCTCGGACAGCTCGGTGATCGACGTGTCGTAGATCTCACGCAACCGGTTGCGTCCACCCTCGTCGAGGTCGGTCGTTCGGACCTCCTCGAGGAGTTGCTTGATCATTGCGCCGATTCGCATGACCTTCGCCGGCTCGGACACCGAACCGGGCGCCATGACCTCGCCTTGTGTCGGCGGGTCGACGATCTCGGGTTCTCCCACCGACTCGCTGGGGACGGAACTGGACTGATCAGACATGCCCGACAGGCTAACGGGCTGTCACCCGCTGGATGGGACGGGGCGAATGGGACGCGGTGAATGCGACGCGGCGAACGGGACTCAGCGAACGGGACTCGGCGAACGGGACTCAGCCCTGCCGAGCGTTCCTTCAGGTCGTGGCGGACAGGAGTGGGACGACCATCTCGGCACTCGTCAGCGACCCGTGCCGCGAGACGAGCTCGAACGGGCCGGAGTCGGCCGGGTCGTCGAACGCGATCGGCTCCCACGGCAGGAGGGCGACGTCGCCGAGCCGACGGCGAGCCTCAGCCGAGATCGATGACCCGAACCAGCCCTCGTCGACGATCTCGTCGATCGACACGACCCATGCGTGGTGGCCGTGAGCCTCCGTGGCCGCATCGAGGAGGTCGGCTTCGGCACCCGTCACAGCATGCAACCAGCGGAACCGGCCCTCGCCAGACAGACCATCGGTCAGATCCAGCGCCGCGGAGTCGATCGTGACGAGACCGTCCGCGCAGTCGACCTGACCGTGATCGGCGGTGACGATGACCTGCGTGCCCGGTGGAAGCGCCGCCATCAGATCGGCCACGATCCGGTCGGCGAACGCCATCTCCGCCTCGTAGGTCGATTCGAGTCCATATTCGTGGGCGACCTTGTCGACGCCGTCGTAGTAGGCGTACACGAACGACTCGCCCTCTCGGACCAACCGGGCCGTCTCGTGCACCAGCACCGCCGGCGTGCGATAGCCGCTGAGGCGAGCACCGCGAAGATGCGCCTTCGAGAATCCCGAGGTCCGGAACTCCGCTTTCGACACCATCGGGACGCCCTGGCCGAGGAAGGGCGGATAGGGCTGGATGAGATCGGGCGGTGTGGTCTGGCGGGCATCGCCGCGGCCGTCGGTCCACCATCGAAGGCAGTTCATGACGTCATCGTCGACCACCATTCGATAGCCCACGATGCCGTGTTCACCCGGCGTGAGACCGGTCGTGATCGACGTGAGTGCCGTCGCTGTCGTCGACGGAGCGACCGTCGTGATCGGACCGCCATCGAAGGAACGCAGCGTGGGGGCGAGCGTCCACCGGTCGACGAGCTGGTCCCAGCCGAGGCCGTCGAGCACAAGCAGCACCTTCGCCCCCGGCCCCGACAGATCGACGGGCAAACCGGGCGACGGCCCACCACCGAGCAATGCCGGCACCAACTCGTTCACGCATCCGTCGCCATACGACGGCAGGACTCGCTCTGGAGCCGTTGCCTCACCCATCGGGGGGAGGATAGGCACGCCGCGCTGCTTCGACCGCCACCGAGCGCCATCCTGCCGATGAGCGTGCGCCATCCCGCCGATGAGCGTGCGCCATTGGTCCTCGCCCTTTAGGGTGCAGTCGGTGAAGGTGTCGACAAGGGGTGACTACGCCAGCCGAGCACTGCTCTCCATGGCGCTCCACGCCAACCTGGAGAACGAGTCGCCCGACGGCCGCGTCGGACGACCGACGCCGGTGCGCGACATCGCCGAACGGACCGGACTCCCCCAGCCCTATCTCGAGCAGATCCTGCTCGCGCTCAAGGGTGCTGGGCTCGTGAAGTCCAAGCGGGGCGTCGGCGGTGGCTACGTGCTCGCCCGCGAACCCGACACGATCACACTCGCCGACATCATCCGCGCCGTCGAAGGGCCCATCAGCCTCGGCGACTTCGGGGAGCCTCACACAGACGGAGCCTGCGACCACGAGGGTCAGTGCGTCCTGCTCTCGATCTGGCACGGGGTCGGAGCCGAAATGCGTCGACTGCTCGAGGGCTACACCATCGCCGACATCGTTCGCATGGCGCGTGGACAGGCCGAGTGGCCCGCCGCGCTCGACGGACTCGATCTCAGCCGCTGAGCGTGGACGTTCGCGAGGCGATTCGCCGCCGGGCGATGACCCGGTCATTTTCCACGGCGCCGCTGCGGCCCGGACTGATCGATGACCTCCTCGACTCGGCGAGACGCGGGCCCTCGGCAGGCAACACCCAGGCGACGGGCTTCGTCGTCCTCGATCGACCCGAGCTCGTCCAGGCGTACTGGGACACGACGCTCCCCGAGCCGAAGCGGTCGTCGTTTCGATGGCAGTCGATGCTCGAGGCACCGGCGCTCGTCCTGGTCACCACCACCCCAGATGCGTATGTCGACCGCTACGCCGAGTCGGACAAGGCCCGGCCTGGGCTCGGCGACAACATCGAGGGTTGGCCGGTTCCGTTCTGGTGGGTCGATGCGGGAGCGGTGGTGCAGAACGTGTTGCTCTTGGCCGTCGAGGCGGAGTTGGGCGCGTGCCTCTTCGGTGTCTTCGCTCATGAAGCCGCCGTTGCCGATCGGTTCGACCTCGCAGACGGCGAACGGATCGTCGCCACCATCGCGATCGGCGAGCCGCTCCCCGACTCCCCCGGCCGGTCGGCGAAACGACCACGCCCACCGATCAGTTCGGTGATTCGACGTCCGGTGGACTGAGGCGACGGGCTGCGTCGTCCTCCATGCGTTCATGATCGGCAGCCATCCGCCGCACGATGGCTTCGGCCACGGCCAGATCGTCCGGGACCGGAGCGGAGAACATCATCAGTTCGCCAGACTCGGGATGCTCGAAGCCGAGGTCGGCGGCGTGCAGGAACGGCCGCTCGAGGCCGAGCGAGTCGGCCTGACGCGAGCCGTAACGGTCGTCGCCGGCAACCGGATGCCCAATGGCCTCGAGGTGCGCACGGATCTGATGCGTTCGGCCGGTTTCGAGCCGGCACGCCAGCATCGTGAA
>CALLIQ010000676.1 GCA_938008925.1 uncultured Acidimicrobiales bacterium | reverse complement strand
GCCGTCGCCGGCTCAGACTGCTCAGACGGCTCAGACTCAGACATAGCGACCCACTCCGCCGGCCACGTCGATCGAGGTTCCGGTCACATACGACGCTCGGGGCGACACCAGCATCGTGGCGATGAACGACACCTCGGCCGCGACGCCAAGGCGGCCGAGTGCGATCCCCCGATCGGCGGCGAGGTCAGCCGACCACTCCTCCCACGACCGAGCGTCGTCTGCTGGTCGTTGGTCGTAACGTCGACGCCACTGGCCGGTGTCGATGAGGCCGAGTAGCACGGAGTTCACTCGGATGCCCTCGGAGGCCAGGTCGATCGAGAGTGTCTTGGTGAGATTGAGCAGGCCGGCTCGGGCGGCGCTGGTCGCAGCCAACCGAGGTTCGGGCTGACGAGCCAGCACGGCGTTGATGTTCACCACGACGCCTGCGTCGCTCGCCGCCAGGTGAGGGCGGGCGGCGGTCAGGGGATTCAGGACGCTGGAAAACTTCAGCTCGAACTCGGCCATCCACTCGGAGGTGTCGGTCTCGTCGAAGCGCTTCATGAGCGACTGGCCGGCGTTGTTGATCAGCCCGTCGAGGGCACCGAATCGTTGGACCGTCGCGTCGATGAACGACGAAACGCCAGCCGGGTCGAGCACATCGCACTCGTGGGTGAGCAGACGGTCAGCGTTGGGGAGCGACCCCGTGGCCGCTTGGAGCCGTTCCAGATCTCGGGCGCAGGTGGCGACGCTGGCGCCGGCCGACAAGAGGTCGCCGACGAGCGCGAGCCCCACGCCCGAGCTTCCGCCGGTCACCACGATGACCCGATCGTCGAGTTGGAGATCCATGTGCTTCCCTCAGGCCAATCCGGTCACATCATCACGAAGCCGCCGTCGACCACCTGGGTGGTGCCGGTGACGTAGGCGGCGTCGTCGGACAAGAGGAAGCGCACCACGCCGGACACGTCGGCTGGTGTCTGTGGGCGGCTGAGGGCTCGATTGTCGGCGTAGAGCTGGTGGCGTTCGGCGGGCACTCCCTCGGTCGACTCGCCGACGACGATCCCCGGTGCGACCGCGTTGACGGTGATGCCATGCGGTCCGAGCTCGCGCGCCATCGCCCGACTCAGAGCGATCACGCCGCCCTTCGAGGCGATGTAGTGGCTCAGGCGTGGGCTTCCGTAGAGGGCGGCGTCGGAGGCGAGGTTGACGACTCGGCCTTCGCCGGCAGCGATCAGCAGGGGAGCGGCGTGCTTGGCGACGAGCCACGTGCCAGTGAGGTTCACGCCCATCAAGCGATCCCACGTCGCCCGGTCGAGCTCCCAGAAGTTGGCGCCGCCGACGGCGTCGGCCATGGCCGCGTTGTTGACGAGACCCCAAGGGGCGCTGTCGAGCGATGAGAAGAAGCCGGCGACGGCGTCCTCGTCGCTCACGTCGACGGTGTGGCCACCCACATCGAGCCCGGCGTCGGTCAGCTCCCCGACGCACCGCTCGATTCGTTCGGCGTCGATGTCGAGCGCCTCGACCTTTGCCCCCGCAGCGGCGATCGACTCCGCCATCGCCCGACCGAGGCCCCGGCCGGCGCCCGTGATGACGACGGTTCGCCCGCTCAGCTGTGCCGGGGGCGGTTGCGAAGGAGCGTCGGTCACCGTCGGGTCAGTCGCGCGTGACGCCGTGCATCGGAGACGTCTCGGGGTAGGTGGGGAGCTGCGGCTTTCCGACGCCCAGCATCACGCAGAAGATGGCGGGGCTCTCGCCGACGTTCTTGAGACTGCGGGGCACGCCGGGCGGCACACACATGAAGTCGCGATAGCCGAGCACGCGAGCGGCGAACTTGGTTCCGTCCTCGACGTCGTGAATCCGGAGCTCGACCTCGCCTTCGATGACGAAGAAGGCCTCCTCGACGTCGTGATGGGTGTGCTCTGAGCCCTCGGCACCGGGCGGCAGGTACATGTTCGAGAAGGTGAAGTTCTCCGCCTGGATGATGTTGCCGTCGGACTCGTGGCGGCCGGTGCCGCCCGAACCCATGTAGCGAAGTTGCGCCCGCCCGAACTCGTCACCCGCCTTCTTCTGCCACGCGAGCGTGTCCCAGTCCTCCTGGCGGCTGTCCTTGGTGGCGAGGTAGGAGTCGACCTGTGCTTCGAGTTCGTCCTGGTTTGCCATTGTGGGTTCCTCTCGTCAGTCGGGCTCGGCGGTGGCCAAGAACCGGTCGACCGCTCGGTTGAACGCGTCGGGCTGCTCGCGGTTGGCGAGATGACCAGCGTCCGCGATGACGACCAGGCTGGCGTTGGGAATCGCGGCCGTCAAAACCTCCGCTTCGGCGGGAGGACAGACCACATCGGCCTCGCCGACGACGACGAGGGTCGCCGCATGGATCGACGCGAGCAGCTCGGTGTGGTCGGTGTCGGCCATCGCTCGGGCTGCCTGGCCGTAGCCGGGCTGTCGGATGGCGGCCGCCATGTCGGACGCGACGGCGTCGACGAGTTCGGTCGGCGCGTCTGGCGACAGCAGCCGCGGCGCTCGCGCAGCAGCGAAGTCGGCAGCACCCTGGGCCGCGAGCGCATCACCTCGGCCACGCATCACCTCGGCCCGTGCCGGATCGACGCCCGACCCCCGGCTGGTGTCGGCCAGGACGAGCCTGCGGACTCGGGTCGGATGATTCGCGGCCAGCCGAGCGGCGATGACGCCACCCCACGACACCCCGACCAGGTCCGCTCGCTCCGCGCCGATGGCGTCGAGGAGATCGAGGACCTGATCGACATAACCGTCGAGCGAGTCGATCTCGCTTGCATCGTCGGAGTCTGCGTAGCCCGGTGCATCGGGTGCGAGACACCAGCGCCCTCCGCCGGAGGGTGAAGCGAAGTGGATCAGCTGTGCGTCGAAGGCGAGGCGAGATGACCCGATGCCGTGGAGAAACACCAGCGGGCTCCGGCTCGTGTTCGGCACACCCGCTTCGCTGACCGCAAGCGGTCCGACGCGCCGATGCGTGATCCATCCCTCGGTCACAGCACGCTCACGAGAACGTCATGCGGCGATCACGAGTCGGTGGGCCAACGGGGTGGGTGACAGTTCGGGTCGGGAGCACCCGCTCCGGTGGCCCGGAACTCGGCCGATGGCGGCCCAGCGAGGTGCCACAGATCCGATTGCGCCGGGATCCGTTTCCAGACCCTCGGGATCCAGCCGGGGCGATCGATCTGTTGCACGTCGGCGGTGAACTCGGGGACGAATCCCGCGGGGTCACCGTAGTAGGCGAAGGCGTTGTTGCCGGGACCGTGTCGACCGATGCCCCACAGCGGCTCGATTCCACCGGACTTCATGCGGCCGACCGACTGGAGAAAGTGATCGACCGAGGCCAGTTCATACGCGATGTGGTTGACCGATGCGTGGGCCGCTTGGTTGAAGGCGATCGTGTGATGGTCGGTCCCGTTGCGGAGGAAGACCATCTGGTGCTCGGACCAGTCTGACACCGCGAACCCGAGGACGTCGACGTAGAAGCCGCACAACAGGTCGATGTCGACGGTGTTGAGCACGACGTGGGTGATGGCGAGCGGAAGCGGAGCG
>CALLIQ010000675.1 GCA_938008925.1 uncultured Acidimicrobiales bacterium | reverse complement strand
CGGGACTCGGCCCGCTCGTCGACCCCGTCGATCTGATGGAGGACGGTCGGGCGATGGCCGCGACGGTCGGAAACCTCCGCGTCGTGTCGGTCTATGCCCCGAACGGGACGAAGGCCGGCACGGCGTCACACCGGGCCAAGCTCGAGTGGTTCGAGGCGTTCACCGCCGTGTTGGCGAACGAACTCGCCGCATCGACCCAGGCGGGTGACGAGCTGGTCGTCGTCGGTGACCTCAACGTCGCTCGGGCCGAGATCGACATCTGGAAACCGGAGCGCTATCGCAAGCGAAACCTCTTCACCGTGGAGGAACGAGCTGCCGTGCAGGCGTTACTCGACCTCGGTCTCGACGACGTCTTCCGCACCACCCATGCCGGCGCCGGTCTCTACACGTGGTGGAACTACGCCCACGACAGCTTCGAACGCCAACGCGGTTGGCGCCTCGACTACATGCTCGCAACATCGGCGCTCGCCCAGCGGGTCGACCACGCCGTCGTCGACGTGCAGGAGCGGGCCGAGACCAAGACCAGCGATCACGCCCCGATCTGGATCGATGTCGGTTCGGCGACCGACCCCTGAGTCGGCTCAGGGTTCGTTGAGGGTCGGATCAGGGGGTCCCCCGATCGTCGCGGATCGGGTTCTCATCGACGATGAGGACATGACCGACAACACCGCTCCCGACACCAACGACCTCAACACCCACGGCGCCCAGAACACGGCCGCCACCGCCAAGCCGGGGCGTCTTCGCACCGCCGCCACCGTTGCCGGCCTCGCCGCCGGAGCGCTGTTCATCGGCGCCTGCGGCGTCGACTTCGAGGTGAGCTTCGGTGAGGACGGCAACGGTGTCATCGAGACCCGCACCTTCGCACTGCCCGAGTTCGATCGCATCGAGATCGACGCCATCTACGACGTGAGCATCGAAGTCGATCGAGATGCCACACCGGCCGTGTCGATCACGACGGACGAGAACCTCTTCGACGAACTCGAAGTCGAGGTGATCAACGGCGAGCTCGTCCTCGACATCGATGGCAGCATCGACCCGAGCAGCGACCTCGACGTCACGATAGTCGTCGCCGAGCTCGCCGAGCTCCAGACCGACGGCGTGAGCTCCGCCTGGGTCGAAGGCAGCGGCGGGGATCTCGTGATCAAGGCAGACGGTGCATCGAGCATCGACGCCGGCGACTACGACGCAGCCAACGTGATCGTCGACGTCGACGGAGTCTCGAGCGTGGAGCTCTCGGCCCGCAACGCCGTGACCGGCTCCGCCGACGGCGCATCCAGCGTCGACATCCACCAGGCCGACTCGGTCGACGTCGACACCGGCGGCATCGCCGACGTCGACCTGCGCTGAGCGACGCTGACCAACGCCGGGTCCTCGCTGAGTCCTCGCTGAGTCGTCGGATCAGCGGAGGGCGGCCCGTACCCGGCTGGGTGTGAGCGGGAACTGGTCGAACCAGACACCCGTCGCATCGTGCAGGGCGGCGACGACGGCTGGGGCGTATGGCATGAGCGGCATCTCCGCCATGCCTCGAACGCCGAATGGGCCTCTCGGGTCGGGCACCTCGAGCAGCACCGAGCGAACCTGTTCGGGAATGTCGCCGATGCCCGGGATGAGGTAGCCGCTGAAGCGTGGATTCAGGACCCGTCCGTCGACGACCTGCAGGTTCTCCGACAGGGCGTAACCGTGGGCCTGGATGACCGCTCCTTCGACCTGGCCGACCACGAGATCGTGGTTGATGATCCGGCCGACGTCGACGGCGCAGACCACGTCGTGAACGACGATGTGGCCGGTCGCCACATCGACCGTCAGGTCGACCGCCTCGGCCACGTAGCCGTAGGCGAAGTTTGGCACCGTCGGCGCTCCGTCGGGATCGAGCATCTCGGTCGGCGGTGGGGTGTACCGGAAGTCGCCGACGGCTGGCCGAGCACCTTCTCGCCACGCCTTCTCCGCTTCCTCGGCGGCACCGAGGATGGCGTTGCCGGTCATCCAGCTGAGCCGGGATGCGGAAGCCGATCCGGAGTCGCCGCTCGTCGCGGTGTCGGAGAAGGTCGGGGTGATCTGGTCGAAGTCGAGGCCGGTCGCCTCCGCCGTCATCTGCACGAAGGCGGTGTGCGCTCCCTGGCCGACGTCGGCGCCAGCGAGGAAGACCTCCGCCGAGTCGGGGGCATCGGCCGACTCGTCGCCATGGAGCACGATCGTGGCCTCGCTGCGTTCGGGGAAACCGAACGAGAAGCCGATGTTCTTGTAGGCGCAGGCGAACCCTCGGCCCCGCTTGGCCGTGGCCGTGCTGGGAGGCAGTGAGGCGAACGCCGCGATCGGTTTCGCATCGGCGAGCGGCTCGGACCACGCCGCTGCGTCGGCGCATGCGTCGATCACCTCGGGGAGGCTCACGCCAGCGGGGAGCTCGGTGCTGGTGATGCCGATCGAACCGTCTCGCAAGGTGTTGCGTCGCCGCAGTTCGACCGGGTCGATGCCACTGGCCTCGGCCAGCTTGTTCATCTGGCACTCGGCGACGAAACAACCCTGGGGGCCACCGAAGCCGCGGAACGCTCCGCCGGGAATGGCGTTCGTGTAGACCGCGTAGGAGTCGATGTTGGCGTTGGGGATCTCGTAGGCCCCGCCGACGCACAGGTGCAGGTTCCCCAGCACCTTGTTCGACGTGTAGTTGTAGGCGCCGGCGTCGAGGTGGCCGGTCGCTTCCACGGCGAGGATGCGACCGTCTTCGTCGGCCGCGAGTCGTGCCGTGACCCGGCCTCGGTGCCGCTTGTGATGGCCGACGATCGATTCCTCGCGGCTCCAGACCGCCTTCACCGGCCGATCGATGCCGCGGTCTCGCAGCACCACGGCGGCGAGGGCGACGACGATTTGGAGGCTCATGTCTTCCTTGCCCCCGAACGCACCCCCGATCGCCTCGTAGATGACGCGAACCCGATCGGCGTCGAGCCCGAGTGCGTGGGCGATCTGTTCCTGATCCTCGTGGGTCCACTGACCCCCGGTGGTGACGGCGACCCGGCCGTCATCGTCGATCCATCCGATGGCGGCTTCGGTCTGGAGAAAGGCGTGCTCTTGGTACGGCACTTCGTATGTGCCCTCGATGACGTGAGCCGCCTCGGCGAACGCAGCGGCCGTATCGCCCTTGCGGATCACGTAGTGGTGGTAATCGTTGGCGCCCGATGGGTGCTCCGGGTGAAGGAGCGGTGCATCGGCCGCGAGCGCCGCGTCGATGTCGGCGACGAGCGCCAACGGCTCCCATTCGGCCTCGATCGCGGCGGCGCCTGCGTCGGCCGCCTCGGCGGTCTCGGCGACGATCACCGCGAGGTGGTCGGCCTCCCAACGAGAGACGTCGTGGGGAACGGCGGCGGGTCCGTTTCCGATACTGGCCGGACCGATGAGCACGGGCTGATCGAACATCGTGAGGCCGTACTCGTTGACGGGAACGTCGGCTGCGGTCACCACGGCGACGACGCCGTCGATCGCGGTCGCGGCGGTGGTGTCGAGACGGAGGAGGCGGGCGTGGGGCTGGTTGGTGAAGACGACCTTGGCGACGAGTTGATCGTCGGTTGCGAGATCGCCCGCATACATCGCGTCGCCGGTGACCTTGCCTCGAGCATCGGGCTTCGGACGGCTGGTTCCGAGGCTCATGACTGCGCCTCCCGTGACGCGGCGTCGGCGAAGGCCGACTCGATCGCGTAGTAGCCGGTGCAGCGGCACAGGTTGCCGGAGAGACCGAGCTTGAGATCCTCCGCACTGAGGGCGGTGCCGGACTCGACCTCGAGGGCAGCGCCCGCCATCAAGAAGCCGGGGATGCAGTAGCCGCATTGCACGGCGGCCCGATCGATGAACGCCTGCTGGAGCGGGTGAAGGTCGTCGCCAGGGGCCAACCCCTCGATCGTCGTGATCGACTCGCCGTCGGCTCGACCGGCCGGGACGAGACAACTGAGGACCGCGGTCGATCCGAGGTGAACCGTGCAGGCGCCGCACTCCCCTTCCGCGCACCCTTCCTTCGTGCCGGTGAGCCCAGCTTGGTCGCGCAACCAGTCGAGCAAGGTCTCGCCGTGTTGGGGAGCGCTGACCGGTTCGCCGTTGATCGTGGCGGTCACCGCATCGCCCGTCGACAACTCGACGGCGACCTCACCGGCGGCGGATGCCGCGCTCGTCGGCTTCACCGAGACGGCGGGGCCACCCAAGACGGGAGGTGCCGCGGGGTGGGCGACGCGTTCGGTCCCGGCCCGCAAGGCGTCGAGCCCGACCCGCACCATGACCTCGACCTGGTCGGTCCGATAGTCAGCGGGGGCCCGGAGATCATCGATCGGGTTCACGGCCTCTTGGCACACAGCGGCCACCGCGTCGATCTCGCCGTCGGTGAGCGATGCCAACTCCACACCCGACAGCAGCTGCTCGGCGGCGGGAACGGTGACGATCGTTGGAGCGACGCTGCCGATGGCGATCCTCGCGTCGGCGACGACGCTCGCACCTCGGCACACCATCGACACGTGCACCACCGAGATGGCCTGTGCCTTGCGAAGTCCGAGCTTGAGGTAGAGGCCCCGGTCGTCGTCGGAGAGCGCCGGGAACGAGATCGAGGTCACGAGCTCATCGGCCTCCAGCACCGTCGCCCGGACGCCGGTGTGGAACTCGGCGATCGGCACGGTTCGCTCGCCCCGAGTCGAGGCGATGGCGACGACGGCGTCGAGTGAGGCGAGGGCGCTGATCGTGTCGTTGGCCGGGCTCGCGGTCACCACGTTGCCGACAATGGTCGCCCGATTGCGCAGCGCGGGAGACCCGACCTCGAGGCACGCCTGCGCCAGCGGGATGCCGCCGGCCACCACGACGGGCGAGGTTGCCGCCTGGTTGTGCGTGACGAGCGGGCCGAGCCGGATCGTGCCGTCGGCTTCGCTGATGGCGTCGAGACCCTCGATGCGTGTGAGGTCGATCAGGACCGACGGCGTCGAGACCCGCCGGTCGAGTTCGACGAGCAAGTCGGTTCCGCCGGCGACGACCCGCGCATCGCTGCCATGGCGATCGAGCAGGGCGAGTGCCTCGTCGAGCGACCGGGGGCTCACGTACCGGTCGGCTCGGTGCCCCGAAACCTGCACGTGGTGCAGATGGTGCGGCTGCGACGAAGTGTTCATCGGCCGATGGTAGTCACGGGCGCAGCAGGGCAATGCCCACAACGTGCCCTCAACCTGCCGACAACGTGCCCATGTCGCAGCCCAGATCGAGGCCGCACCGTGGCCTCGGTGACGCAAACGCTGGCCCGGTCGCCCAACCGCTAGCTTCGTGCCGATGTCCCTCCGGCGCCTCGTGATGCTCCTCGCTCTCGCGCTCGCCGCCTGCAGTTCGGGCGGTGACGACCTCGACGGAGGACCGAACGCCGAGGGCGCGATCGACAGCGATGTGATCGACAGTGATGTGATCGACAGTGGCGCCATCGCCGCCGACATGCTCGACGGCTCATGGGAGTTCGCCGACGGGGAAGACGACGACGGCGCGCTCGAGATCATCGAGGAGAGCGACGAACCCTTCGTTTTCGAGATCGATGTGACCGTGGCATCGATGCGGGCCACCGATCAGTGTCAGACCGTGTTCGGCAGCCTGACGGCCACCGCCGACGGCGCGGCGACATTCACCATTCCCGGGTCGACGACGGCCCCGTGCAGCGGAGCGCTCGAGACCGAGCATCTGCGCATCGTGGCAGCGCTCGAGGCCGTCACGAGTTGGGCGGCGACGCCTCCGGGGCTCGAGCTTCGGGGACCGGATCAGGTTCGGCTGGCTTTCCGCCCCGCCGGCTGAGGACCTGCACTCGGAGTCCGCCGTGGCCGAACGCCGCGTGCGGCTTGAGCCGCCGGTCGATCTGGCTGGCGAGGCGACGATCGGCAGCGACGACCGTCAGCATCCACTCGGGCCGCTGTTCGCGCAACACCGTGCCGAAGCGCTGATAGAGCGGCCGAAGATCGTCGTCGCCGACGCGCTTTCCGTACGGCGGGTTGGTCACGACCGCACCTGCGCCTGTCGCCGGCGCGATGTCGCTCACGACGGCCTGGCTGATCGAGACGAGGTCGGCGACGCCAGCTCGCTCGGCGTTCGCGGTCGCGGCGTCGACGGCCGCCTGGTCTCGATCGGCTGCAGCGATGATCGGCTCGCCAGCCGACTCGGCGCCTGCGTCGGCGATCGCCGTCTTGGCAGCGACATCGGCCTTTGCAGCGGCATTGACGCTGGCCCAGGCTCCGGGCTCGAAGCCCTTCCAGTGTTGGAAGGCGAACGTCCGGTCTCCGCCCGGCGGCAGACCTCGAGCGATGAGTGCAGCCTCGATGGGGATCGTGCCCGAGCCACAGAACGGGTCGAGCAGCGGGAGCTCTGGCGTCCAGTCGGAGGCGAGGAGGATGGCTGCAGCCATGGTGGGACGCAGCGGGGCGACGCCGATGTCCGACCGCCACGGGCGGCGATGGAGCGGCGTACCGCTGGCGTCGACGGACACGGTGACCTGATCACGGTCGATCCGCACCACGAAGGGCTGCGTCGGCTCGTCGAGTGCCGGCGGACCGACGACTTGATGCAGCCGCTGGGCGATCGCATCGGTGTGGTAGAGCTTCGACTTCGATGCGGTGACTCGGAATTCAGCCCGATGGGTCTTCGGGATCCACTGGCCCCAATCGATCCGGTCGGCATGATCTTGCAGGTGGGCGAAATCGGTGGCTCGGAACGACGCCACTCGCACGAGCACCCTGGAAGCGGTTCGGAGCCACACGTTCGCCGCGTAGAGCTGGCGGTTGTTGGCGCGGAACTCGACCACGCCGCGGCTGCCCGGCTTCGGCTTCATGCCGAGGGCTTTGAGCTCGCCTTCGACGATCGGTTCGAGGCCCGGCGTGCAGATGGCCGCCGCTTCGTGGCGGACGGGCCGCGAGCCCTGTTTCGTGGCGTTCGATGGCTTCGACATGCGCCCGCCATCATGCCGGGCGTACGTTGCGATCGTGGATCTGCCCGACAATC
>CALLIQ010000674.1 GCA_938008925.1 uncultured Acidimicrobiales bacterium | reverse complement strand
TCTCACCCGCCTTCCTCTCGCTGCCCGACCGCGCTCAATCGCCGTCGTGCACGACCACCTCGTCCAGCGAGGTGGCGCCGAGCGCGTCGTGTCACGGATGGCTGAGATCCTCGGCGACGCACCGATCCACACCTCGTTCTTCGACGGCGAGCGGACCCACGCCGACGTGCGACGACGCCACATCGTCCCGAGCCCCCTGAACCGGCTCGGCGCGTTGCGGCGCAATCACCGCTGGGCGTTTCCCATCCTCGCTCCGCTGTTCGATCGCGTTCGTCCCGGCGCCGATCTCACGATCCTCAGCACGATTGGTTGGGCCCACTTCGCGAAGCCAACCGGCACCTCTGTCGCCTACTGGTATGCCCCCGCGCGCTGGCTCCACCAGCGCGACGTGTACGTCCGGCCCCGCAGCTCTGGCGGCGGCTGGCGGGGCGCGGCTGTCTCGGCGTTCGAACCGTGGCTCCGTCGACGCGATCGCGACGCGGTCGCCCGCATCGATCATCATCTCGCCATCTCGACCGCCGTGGCCGAGCGACTTCGGGCGATCTACGGAATCGAGGCGACGATCATCCATCCCCCGGTCGAGCTCACGAGGCACGCCGCCATCGAGTCGATCCCCGTGCTCGGACTCCCGTCGGACTTCGTGCTCGCGGTCTCCCGGTTCATGAGCTACAAGAACCTCGACCGCCTGATCGAAGCGATGGCCCTGCTTCCCGATCGCCACCTCGTGATCGTCGGCGATGGGCCCGAGGAAGAGCGCTTGCGGGCGATGGCGGGGTCGAACGTCACCTTCGTCGGCTCGATCTCCGACGCGGAACTGGTGTGGTGTTACGAACGCTGCGACGGTCACGCCACCGTCGCCTACGAAGACTTCGGGCTCACCCCGCTCGAGGCCGCCAGCTTCGGGAAGCCGACGCTCGCCCTACGTGCCGGCGGATTCCTCGACACCATCGAGCCGGGCACAACGGGTGTGTTCGTCGACTCGCTCGACACGATCGAGATCGCCTCTGGCATCGAGGAGCTGCTGACGGCGACGTGGGACGACGCGGCAATCCGCGCTCACGCGGATGAGTTCTCCGTCGACCGCTTCGCACACGAGTTGGACGTCGAAATCGGCCGAATCACCGCCGAACGAGAGCCGGGTACACGCGCGAACGTGGGTGAATCTGACCACGCTCGCGACCTCGTGCGCTGACCGAGCGTCGTCTACGTTGAACCCGCAGCGGGCAAGAGCGGGCGAGAACAAGGCGGAGTGACATGAGCGAGAAGCTGACCGTGCGCATCCCCACGGAGAGCGCCGACAAGGCACGACCGAGCGTTCCCACGGTGGTCGTGGTGAACCAGGAGCGGCTCAACGAGCGCTCTCGGAAGCGGAAGCCACCGCGGATCGACCGCGCCACCGACTAACCATCGGGCCAGTACGGTTTGGCGCCGTGCGCCGGACCATCACTTCTTGGCTGCTCGCCATCGGGCTGGCGTTGCTGATCGCTGCCTGTGTTGGTTCCGGTTCGAGCGGCGGCGAGGGCATCGACGCCCAACTCGGCGGCGACGCAACCGTCGATGATGCATCCGCGAACGCCTTCGGATTCGCGCCCGATTCGCTGACCGCCGATCAACAACAGCTTTTCTCGATCGGCGAGACGCTCTTCGATCAGGACTTCTCGCCCTCCCCCGGCTCCGATCCGATCAGCGACGGCCTCGGCCCGATGTTCAACGGCACGTCGTGCACGTCATGCCACGTCGAAGGTGGTCGCGGCGTGCCCCCCGACGCCACCAACCGAGACGGCGAACCCATCGGGGTGCTGGTTCGCCTGTCGATCCCCGGCGTCGATCCGCTGACCGGGGGGCCGTTGCTCGAGCCCACCTACGGCATCCAGTTCCAGGACCGAGCTGTGGAGGGCGTTCCGCCCGAGGGACGCATCGAGATCGGCTACGAGGTCACCGCCGAAACGCTGTCCGACGGCGAGACGTATGAGCTGCGCCGGCCGATCTACTCACTCGTCGATCTCGCCTCGGGCCCACTCGACCCCGACGCGATGATGAGCCCTCGCCTCGCTCCCCAAATCATCGGCATGGGGCTGCTCGAAGCGATCCCGGACGCAACCCTCATGGCCGCCGCCGACCCCGACGACGAAGACGGCGACGGCATCTCGGGCCGGGTCAGCATCGTCGGCGACTCGATGACCGGCAACGCCATGGTCGGTCGATTCGGCTGGAAGGCGAACGTCGCCACCGTGCTCAATCAAGTGGCGGACGCCTTCCACACCGACATGGGGATCACCAACTACTTCCACCCACGCGAAACGTGCACCGCGGCCCAGACCGCCTGTCTGGCCGCCCCGCTGTCTGGCTTCTTCGACATCGACGACGATCGTCTCCGGGCGGTCGTGTTCTACAACCAGGCGCTCGCCGTGCCGGCGGCCCGCAACACCGATGACCCGGACGTGATCGCGGGGCGAACCTTGTTCGAGGACTTCGGCTGCGCCTCGTGCCACACGCCGACGGTCGAGACCGCACAGGCTGCGATCCCGGCGTTCTCGAACCAGACGATTCATCCGTTCACCGACCTGCTCCTGCACGACATGGGGCCCGGTCTGGCCGACGATCGACCCACCTTCGAAGCCAGCGGGACCGAATGGCGCACACCACCGCTGTGGGGCATCGGGTTGATCCCGGAGGTGAACGGCGAACGGTTCCTCCTCCACGATGGCCGGGCTCGATCAATCGAGGAAGCGATCCTGTGGCACGGAGGCGAG
>CALLIQ010000673.1 GCA_938008925.1 uncultured Acidimicrobiales bacterium | reverse complement strand
CGTGACGTTGCTGGCGTTCACGTCGCCGACCTGTGAGCTCTGTGCTGCACTCGTGCCCGGTCTCCAGCGGATCGAGTCCACCTACGCCGAAGTCGACCTTCAGCTCATCTCCTCCGAGCTCGCCGAGAAGTCGTTCCGGAGCTTCAAAGTGCGCTCGACGCCCTACCTGATCGCGGTCGATCGCGACGGCATCGTGCAGAGCCGCGGTGTGGCGAACACGCTCGACCAAGCCGAAGAGATGCTCGCCGAGGTCCTCGCCGGCATCGAGGCAGCGGAGGTGGGCGCATGACGGCCACCACGGGCGTCGATCGCGCCGCTGAGACCTTCACCCGTTGGACCGCCGCTCGCACGACGCGGCGCTCCTTCTTGCATCGTCTCGGGCAGTTCGCCGTCTTCGTCGCAGCTGGTCCGACCGTCGCCGGCATCTTGATGCGCCGGGTCGAGGCCCGAGTCTGTGGTCAGAGCGGTGTCACCCCGAAGTGCGAGACCTTCGACTGCAACGGCCCGGACGATGTCTGGGGCTGGTGCTGGTACGCGAACGACGGTTGTTGTCGCAACGACGGACTCAAGAAGATCTGCGACTGCTGCACGCTCGATTATCCCAACGTGCACGGCTACTGCCCGTCTGGCACGAACGTGCGATGCATCGTCGAGAGCTGCGGAAACGATCCTCGCGTCCTCGATGTCGATCTCGTCCCCGTCGCCTGGGACGCCGTCGCCGGCTATGCCCCCGCTGCGGCGACCGCCGGCCAGATCGCATCGAGTCGTGTGATCGTCACCAACGCCGACCAGCAATGGGCCACCGCCATTGCCCATCCGCTGGGCGGAGCGCTCGGCATTCCCGTTCTGCCGATGCAGGCCGGCGGGCCGAACACGGCGGCCGTCAGCGCGATCTCGCGCCTCGGCGCCTCGACCGTCATGTTGGTCGGCGACGTCGGCTCGGCCATCACCGATCAGATCGCCCTGTATGGCGTCGAGACCGAGTCCGTTTCGGCCGAAGCGGATCCGGTGGCTCTCAGCGTCGCGGTCGCCGACGCCATTCGCGCCATCACGTCCATCAACCGAACGGTCACCGTCGCCGACACCGGGCTCTCACGCGCGGCTTTGCCGCTCGCCGTGAGCTTCGCCACCCGAAATGGCTACCCGCTGGCCGTCACGTCGGCGGCGACCTCGACCATCGGCATGCCGACCCTGTACGTCGGGCCCGAACCCACCGATGCCGGCGTCGTGTCTGAACGCACCGCGGGCCAGAACCTGTCCGACCTGTCGCTCGAGCTCGCAGAGCTGGCGGCGGGCGCCCCCTTCGTCGACGCGACACGGCTCACCATCGCTCCGGAGGGCTCCGCTGACCTGCTCGGCCTCATCAACGCCGAAGCGTCGCTCGTGTTGCACCGTCCCGGGGTGCTCGATCCGCTGAGCGCATGGCTCCAGAACTACTCGCTGGCCTACGGCGAGCTCGCCACCGTGTTCTACGTCACCGGACCCGACGGGCTCGACACCGAGAACTACTGGCGCTTGCAGGGAACGGTCAACGGGTTCCGCATCGATCAGCTGATGGGTGAATCCGGCGACGGCTTGCCCGTCATCCGCCAACCGTGGGCAGAGCGCCCGATCGGGATGGCCCGGGTCGACGGTGCGTTCGAGTGGGGCTCACAGCCAGCCCCGTCGTACTGGACGAACACCGCCCAGACCTTCCGAGGTTGAGTTGAGCGCCGATCTCGTTCTCGTGCTCGGCGTGTCGTGCCTGGCGGCGATCCACACGTTGTGGTCGCCCTGAGGTCTCTCGGTCGCTGAGACCCTCCTGCCCTCGGTTCGGGGGCGAGAACGCATCGCGGTCGGGTCCGTGCTCGCTGCGGCCGCCGGGACATCGGGTGCCCTCACCGGGTTTCTGGGCGCCGTGTTGGTCGACGGCATCGCATCGCTTCTCGGACTCGCCGATCGAGCTGCGACGACGTCGTTGGTCGCCTTGATCGTGGCCGGTGGCGCGATCGACCTCGTTCGGTTGCGCGTGGGTCGTCCGGCACCGTTGGCATTGCGGTCGCAGGTTCCGATGGAGTGGGGGCGCATCTTCTCGCCGACGGTGGTCGCCGGTCTCTACGGGCTCCGACTCGGCGTCGGTCCCTTGACGATGCTCAGCACGTGGCTGTGGTGGTCGGTCTGGGTGGGCGTGGGTCTCGTCGGCCCGGGAGCCGGGGCGCTCGCCGGAGCGGTCTTCGGCCTGTCGCGCGTCGCAGTCATGGCGGTGGCCGCCCCGAGGATCGAGCGAGGTGGCGGTACCGAGAGTCCGATCGGGCGAATTCGAGCGATCACCCGGCCGTCGTGGCTCGCCGTCGACATGTCGGCGCTACTCGGCGCGCTCGTGCTCGTCGTGGTGGTCGCCGGCTGCTCCCGTAGCGGTCAGGTCACCCTCGAGCCCGTCGGCGATCGGCAGGGCGACGATGTGGTGGTCGAGGACGACGAGCCGTTTGCAGCGAGCGAGACGGCTGCGGTCGGGGATGAGCCCGACGACGAAGGAGACGACGCGATGAACGACGGCGATGAGGTGCAAGCCTCCGGCGACGCAGCGAGCGACGACGAGACGGTGGTGACCACACCGGCGGCCGTCGAGCCGGGCGACGTCGCCGAACCGAGTGACGATGCCCTGGTGCCCGGCGTTGCGAGCGAGCCCGGAGCACTCGCCTCGACCGTGATCGACGAGGTGCAGTGGTTCGATCGTCTCGAGGGGCCGGGTGCTGACGAGTTCCTCGACATCGACGCGGCAGCGAACCGCCAGCCCGACCCGACCGAGGAGCGCCCGCTGCTCGAGACCCGCCGCTTTCAGGGCGGTTGGACGCGTGCGTTTCGCAACGACACCCAAGACGTCGTCATCGCTCAGGTCTACGAGTTCGAGACGCAGGCTGCGGCCGATTTCTACCTCGAGGACGGCCTGATCACCCTCGGCGGCTACGGCGTCGACTTCTTCGACCTCGCCGACATGGAGGGTGTCCGGGGCTTCAAGCAGGACTCCGTCGACGAGATCGGCCCGATCGTGAGCTACGGGCTCACGTTCACCGCAGGACGCCGTTGGTACTTGCTGACCCTCACCGGCGATCCGGCGACCGCCACGCTCGACATCCTGGTCGGTGCCACCCGCGACCAACTCGCCATCGCCAACTGACGGGGCAGCTCCCGCGTGTGCCACGGGCTCGTCGTCATCGCGTGACGTAGGATTCCCGCCATGGCACCGTCACCGAAGCAGGCCGTCGACACGTTCCGGTCGGTCGTGCAGTTCAAGGAGTTCGAGCGCGATCCGGTCACCCGTCGGCTGTCGAAAGCGGCCGACGTGAGCGACCTTCGATCGATCGCGAAGAGGCGGCTCCCACGGGGCATCTTCGACTACATCGACGGTGGAGCGGAAGACGAGCGAACGCTCGATCTCAACTCGAGCGCCTTCTCGAAGCTGGAGTTCCGACCGCGTGTCCTGCGTGACGTCAGCGAGCTCGACACGTCGACCACGCTGTTCGGCAAGACGATCCCGTCCCCCCTCCTGTTCGCGGCAACTGGTTTCACCCGGATCGCTGATTCCCAGGGCGAACTCGCCGTCGCCCGTGCCGCCGCTCGGGCTGGCATCCCCTACGGCTTGTCGACGATGGCGACACGCTCCATCGAGGAGGTCGCGGCGGTCTCATCGGGACCCAAATGGTTCCAGGTCTACACCTGGAAGGACCGCGGCCTCGTCCAATCGATGGTCGAGCGAGCCGCCGAAGCCGGCTACGAGGCGCTCACCCTCACCGTCGACACCGCCGTGCTCGGTCGACGCGAACGCGACGTTCGTCGGGGCTACACGTTGCCGCCGAAGATCGGTCTCGAGACGATCATCGACGGCATCATCCACCCGGCGTGGACGCTCGACTTTCTCACCAACGAACCGATCACCTTCGCCAACGTGGTCGGCCACGACGACGAAGACGGCTCGACGGCGGTTTCCCTCGCCGAGCACGTGAACCGACAGTTCGATCAGTCCCTCTCATGGGACGACGTCGAGTGGCTCGCCTCCATCTGGGACGGCCCGATCGTGTTGAAGGGCATCCAGACGGTGGCCGACGCGAAGCAGGCGGTGGCCTCTGGTGTCGCCGGCATCGCCCTGTCGAACCATGGTGGTCGTCAGCTCGATGACGCGCCGGCCCCGATCGAACTGGTGGAGCCCGTCGCACAAGAGGTGGGCGGCCAGATCGCCATCATCTGTGAGGGTGGGGCGAGGCGCGGGAGCGACATCGTGAAGGCCGTTGCCCTCGGTGCCGATGCCGTCTCGGTCGGTCGTCCCTATCTGTACGCGATGGGCGCAGCAGGGGAGCGCGGCGTCGATTGGCTGATCGACTTCTTCGACCAGGGGCTCCGTCGGACCATGGCTCTCAGCGGCTGCCGCACGATCGCCGACATCGACCGAGATCTCGTCGTCTGGCGCCACTGAGGCGCCGGCTCAGACGAGCTCTGCGACGCGCGTCCGAGCCAGCAGGGTCTCGAAACAGGTCGTCGCGACCTCCACGCCCTTCCCGTGCATGTGGTTACGGAAGAAGTCGAGATGATCCTGGCTCTCGTGGAAGTGCTGCGGGGTCAGCACGCACGAGAACACGGGAAGATTCGCGTCGAGCTGCACCCGCATCAGCCCGCTGATCACGGCGTCGGCGACGAACTCGTGTCGGTAGATGCCGCCGTCCACCACGAAGCCGGCGGCGACGACGGCATCGAAGCGCCCGGTGGCCGCAAGCGCTCGAACCTGGAGTGGCAGCTCGAATGCTCCCGGCACGGTGAAGTACTCCGCTTTGACGTCGGCGGGGAGCGTCTCGGCGAATCCCTCGCGAGCCCGATCGACGATGTCGGAGTGCCATTGCGCCTGGATGAAGGCGACGGTCAGATTGCTGGAGTCGAGGCGTTCGTTCATGGTCCGAAACGCTAGGACTTCAAGTTAACTTGAAGTCAAACGAGTCGCCCAGCGAGCCATCACGAAGCCCTGTGCGGTGGTCTCGTGTTCGAGTTCCGCATC
>CALLIQ010000672.1 GCA_938008925.1 uncultured Acidimicrobiales bacterium | reverse complement strand
GAGCTCAGACGACACCGCCGACTTCTTCTCCTTCATCTCACCGGGGACCGTGTCGGTGACGATGTCTGCCGAGACCGCGACGACCAACTTCAGCTACCGACTCCTCCTCGCCGACGGAACCGAGATCGACCGTGAGACCGCGGGCCCAGGGGCGACGAACACGATCGAAGCGGAGATCCCCGCCGGAACGGTCGTCATCATCGAGCTGTGGAACGGGCGGGGCGACTACGAGTTCGTGATCGAGTAGTCAGACGAGCTGATCCGGGGGAGGCGTCGCCCTCCCCCGAATCAGTTGGTCGTCAGTTGGTCAGATCGTCAGTTGGTCAGGTCGTCACCCGTGACGGCGACGTGCACCAAGCCGATCAGGTCCTCGGCGATCATCCCCGTCGTGGAGTTCTCGTCCTCGATCACCCAGTAGGCGCCGTAGCCGTCTTCGAGATTGAGCCACGGCAGGGTGCCCCAAGCACCGCCGTCGGAGATGATCCCGGTCTCACGATCGACCCACCAGCCCATGCCGTAGCCGGTGTCGGGGCCAGCATCGAGGCCGAGTGTCGCCATGCGGTCGGCGTGCATGATGTCGAGCGACTCCTGCGACAGCACCTGACCGCCGTCACACTCGCCGCCCCGCAGATGCATGAGGAGCAACGTGCCGTAGTCGGCCGGCGTGATGTGCGCTCCACCCTCGATCGACGGGTTCTCGGAGAGGTCGAACGACGACGGGTCGCCGGTGAACAGCGACGGGTAGCCGGCGCCGCTGTCAGCGGTCAGGACCTGGGCGAGGTTCATGTAGCCGAGACTGTCGACGCCACACGGCTCGACGTAGATCTCCTCGATGAGATCGGCCCAGGTCTGCCCTGACACGCTCTCCGCCACACCGCCGGCGACCTGCCACTGTGCGCCGCCGTAGCGGAACTCCGACTCTGGGGCCACGACGTCAGCGTCGTCGTCTGGCGTCTCGAGCACCGTGGTCGAACAATCGTCGAGCGAGGTCAACGGCGACCATTGGCAGAAGTACGGCGAGTAGAGCAGGTCCGGGCCGAGACCGACGAGCCCCGAGCTGTTCGACACGAGCTGGGCCGGGGTGATCTCGGCACCGGGGCTCCAATCGGTCTGTGCGGAGATCGGCGCTTCGATGTCGAGGAGGCCTCGCTCTTGGAGGACGAGCAAGACCCCGGAGCTGATCATCTTCGACGACGACGCGATCAGCGACATGCGCCCCTCTTCGAACGAGCCGTATTGCTGCTGGTGGATCACGCCATCGTCGCGATGCACGACGATGAGGCTCGCGCCTTCGAGACCGTTGTCGACCACGAACTGCTCGGCGAACGCGTCGACCGCATCGAAGCCGGTGAGCCCGGCGGTCGGATCGGCGGCGGCCGTGGTCGTGGTCGACTCGGGCTCGTCCGCCTCGGCGTCAGCGTCCTCGTCGTCGGCATCATCGGAGCTGGCTTCATCAGAGCCCGAGTCAGAGCCCGAATCCGAGTCGGGGTCCGAGTCGGCGTCGCCCGAACCGGCTTCGGCGGCCACGTCGTCGCCCGCCGCGCCATCTTCGCCAGCGCCGTCGGAGGCACAGGCGGCCCCGATGAGTGCGAAGCACGAGAGGACGGCGAGGAGTCTGATCCAGCGGGGCGAAGCCATGCCGAACGCTACCGACTGTGGGGCCGACCGTCGAGCGTGTTCAGGGCTCGAGCAGCCCTCGAACGTTGTCGTCGACCACATCGAGCACCGCCAGCAGTCGATGCAGCTCATCGTCGTCGATGCCAGCGAACACTCGGTGGCGCTCGTGCTGTGCGGCAGCGAGGAGCCGACCTGCCAGCGCCGACCCGGCGTCGGTCACCTCGATCAGCTTGACCCGTCGATCCGTCGCGCTCGGCGTTCGCTCGACGAGACCGCGCTCGACAAGAGCGTCGACCAAGCGGCTCACATTCGGGGCGTCGACGAGGGCTCGCTCGCTCAGCGCCGACTGCGGAAGCGGACCCTCTCCCGCTCGCTTCGCCTCGTCGAGACGAGCCAGCACGAACCACTGCTCGGCGCCGAGCTCACCACCCTCGCTCCGCAGGAAGCGGGCGAGGTGCGTGATCAGCAACCGGTTCGTGCGATGGATCCGAAACGCGACCGCGCCATCGATCGACTCCGCATCGTGCAGCGATCCCGTGATCACGGCTGAACCGACGCCTTCGACCGGGTCTCGGTCGGTCACGGGCCGACACGCTCGGCTTCGTAGTAGGCCGAGCTCGGTGGGCCGGCCAACAGCGGACCGACCGCAGCCATCGTGGCGGCGAACTGGTCGGAGCTCGTGTAGCGCTCGAAGTCATCTCGACTCGACCACTCCTCGGCCAGCACCACTCGCTCGGCGCCCGCCGACTCGACGGACACGACGAAGAGTTCGCAGCCGGCAAAGGCCTCCGGAACCGACTCGGTCTCGGCCGTGAGGAGCTCGACCACTCGATCCCGACCCTCGGGGGTCGGTTCGACGATGACTCGGGCGGTGAACATGGTGGTGCGTCTCCGTTCGGAATTCGACGACCCGGAACGGGCCTCTTCTTCACGTTACTTGCGTACGCAATCATTGCGCAAGCAAGTTCCTGGGAACGAGGCGGGTGCCCGTCACGAACCGACCGGGCACCCCACATCCGGGGGATCTAGCATCGACCCCATGAGCACGACCGAGCAGTCCGCCGCCGAAGCCCTTCTCGAGAACTCCGACTTCAAGCCGAAGCAGGAGGACCTCGTGATCGACCTGCCGCCGAACTTCGAGTCGCTCGATGAAGAACGACAACACCGCAAGGAGCGGCTCGCCGGGGCGTTGCGCATCATCGGCGGCCTCGGTTTCGCCGAGGGCGTCGCCGGCCACATCACCGCTCGCGACCCCGAGCTGACCGACCACTTCTGGGTCAATCCCTTCGGCATCAGCTTCAAGCGGGTGACGGTGAGTGACCTCATCCTCGTGAACCCAGAGGGTCAGGTCGTCCACGGCAACCGCATGGTCAACGCTGCTGCGTTCGCCATCCATCACGCCATCCACGAGGCCCGACCCGACGTCGTCGCCGCTGTGCACACCCACACGATCTACGGCAAGGCGTGGGCGGCGCTCGGCCGAAACATCGACATGATCAGCCAGGACCACTGCATGTTCTACGACGACGTCGCGCTGCACGCCGACGCTGGCGGAGCGGTCGTGACCGGCGCAGAAGACGGAGCCGGACTCGCCGCTTCGCTCGCCGACAAGAAGGCCCTGATTCACAAGAATCACGGCCTGATCACCGTCGCCGATTCCGTCGACGCAGCGGCGTGGTGGTTCGTGGCGCTCGAGCGTTGCTGCCAGGTGCAGGCCATCGCCGAGGCAGCCGGCCAGATCGCCATCATCCCCGACGAATACGCAGAGAAGTCGATGGAGCAGACGGGTCACAGCCTCGCCGGCTGGTTCCAGTTCCAGGCACTGTGGCAGGAGCAACTCGCCGAGGACGACAGCTTCCTGGCCTGATGCCACCGACGGAGTGACCACGTCAAACCGGATCGTCCGCCTCGAGTTGGCCACGGTCGCGCTCCCCGATTCACACCCTCGCGCCGCCGACGGCGGATGCACGGTGGACGGCTTTGCCCTGGTGACAGCCGATGGTGTTGTCGTCGTCGACACCGGGCCGCGGGCCGGCCATCCGATCATCGACGAGCTCTACGCGCCGATCGTGACCGACGTCGTCGAAGCGCTCGCGTCCCACGACATCGACGACCGCGATGTCATCGCCATCGTGAACACCCACCTCCACTTCGACCACTGTGGCCAGAACCACCGATTCCCACACACACCGGTGTGGACGACCGATCCCGAGGTGCAGGCGGCATCGGAGCCGTTGTTCACGGTCCCCGGGTGGGCGACGATCGACGACAAACGTCGGCGTCTCTCTCGTGATAACGAGGTGATCGCGCCCGGCGTTCGCCTCCTCCACACACCCGGGCACACGCCGGGCCATCAATCCGTCGCCGTCGAGACCGAACTCGGCCTCGAGCTC
>CALLIQ010000671.1 GCA_938008925.1 uncultured Acidimicrobiales bacterium | reverse complement strand
AGCAGGCGTTCAACTGGAGCGCAAAGCAGGGCCTCGACGCTCGCATCCTCGAACCGTTCGGCGTCGCCACCGACCCGCTTGCCCCATACCGCCTGTCCGACTTTCCAGCCGGCGCACAAATGGCACTGTGGCGCCACTGGTACGACGAAGTCGGTGGCTTCGACGATGCGATCGGCGCCGGGACCCTCGTCCGAGGCGGTGACGACCTCGACATCACGAGCCGCCTCTTGATCGCCGGGTCGCGAGTCGCCCTCCAGCCATCCGCTCTTGCGTGGCATGACGATGACACGACACTCGATTCGCTGCCCAACAAGATGTACGCCTACGGCACGGGTCTGTTCGGGTTCTTGATGAAGCACCTGGTCGACCCCACCAGCCGACCCGTCCTCCTGCGGCGGATCCCCGTCGGCATCAAGCTCGTTGCGACCGCTCCATGGAACGTCGAAGGCATCGAGTCGATCGAGCCAGACCCGGTCGCGATCCCCGGAGACATGAAACTCCGCCACTTCAAGGGCCGAATCGCTGGCCCGCTGCTCTACCTCCGCTCTCGGCGCCGCGTGGCTCGACAGCTTCGACATCTCACCCCGACCGAATGGTCGGGCACCGAACTGGAGAACTCGTGAACACCACCTTGGCCAACGCCGCTCATTCGATCGGCCGCCTGGCCAAGTCACCGGTGAACACTGCGGAGTTCGTCGCGGCACGAGTCGCCGCGAAGATGCCGCAGCGCTTCGCCGATCGGGTCTGGGGAACCGTGCTGCAGCGCAGCCTCAAGTCCGGACGATGGCAACTCGTTCCCGACGAGCAGTTGCGGTCCATCTACGCACGAGCGATCGATGAATTGCGCTCCCCCGGCACCGGTAGCGACGCGGGCGAAGATGCCGTCTATGTCGAATTCGGTGTGTTTGCCGGAGCGTCGTTCGGCTTGATGTCCGAGACGGCGCGATCGTCGGAACTCGACCTGCGGATGGTCGGGTTCGACTCCTTCCGCGGCCTTCCCGGCTCGGTCCAAGACGACGAAGGCGGCTGGAAGCCAGGCAGTTTCTACTGTCCCGAGTGGGTGACCCGCTGGAACCTCGAGGCCAACCACGGTGTCGAGGCCGATTCGTTCCAGCTGGTTGCCGGGTGGTTCGACGAAGTGCTCACTCCCGAGCTCGATGCCGAGCTTCAGCTCGGTCCGATCGACATCGCCATGCTCGATGCCGATGCTTACTCGTCAACGACCCCGGTACTGGCGTGGCTGACCGATCGCCTCGCCGACCGCTCCGTCGTCATCTTCGATGACTGGTTCTGGGGCAGTGAGAACAACGAGCCGAGCGGCGTCGAGCGGGCGTTTCGCGAGTGGTCTGCGGACAACCCGCGCTTCGCCGCCGAGCCGTTCGGCACCTACACCCTCGCAGACCCCGAGCACCCAGACGGCGAGCGCATGGCGGGCCAGGCGTTCATCCTCACTCGCAGCTAGCGCCGACGGCTCGGCCGGGGCGCCGGCCGACGATTCGGCCCTACTCGGCCGATGTGTCTTGGCGCCATGGCGCCTCAGCGAGCGCTCCGGCGAGAGGGCTCGGTTCGATCGGCCCTGAACGTATGTCGCTCCACAAACAGGTGTGGCAGGCGGGATCCTCGCTGCCGTTCGGGTCCCACAACAACACCACCGACGCTCCGGAGGAACGGGTGATGTCGAGGCCATCGATCGTGAGCTGAGCCGCCTCGTCGGGGTCGACCACATCGGGGTGGTTCGGGTACCACTCGGCCCACCAGATCGGAAGGTCCGTGCGATCTTGAAGCCAACGATTGACGACCTCGAACTTCTGGAGTCCGGTGGTCGGGTCGACCGAGGTGTCCTCGCCATATCCGCGCACTCGACCGTCGACGACGATGAAGTCGCTCCCCACGTTGTTGTCGAGCCAGTACGTGAGCACGTCGAGGGGCCGCTGATCGAGCTGTCCCCATGGGCCGGTGATGCCGCTCGGGTGGCTCGGGGTGTCACGCGGGTCCCAGGAGTCCATCACGACGTAGGGGCCACCGATGAGCGCATCGGGTCGAACCTCTTTCACCGCCAGATAGACCTTGTTGTAGAGCTCGGTGTAGTCCTCGTAGTTCCAGCGATCCTCGTCGTTGAGGTAGAAGCCCTTGAGCTCGTTCCAGACGAGGAAGTAGTAGACGTCTGGGTAGCGCTGGGCCACTTCAGCAGCCAGCGCGGCGTACTCGTCGAAGTACTCGGGATCGGGCGCGTCTTCGAGCGTCGACCAGTCGGTCTCGCCCTCGACGCCACCCTTCATCCAGTCGGGGGCGCAGCACAGCGTGACGACGGGAACCGAGCCCGTCTGGCTGATGAGCTCCATGCGGTTGTCGAGGGTCTCCCAGTCGTACACACCGGGCGAGGGCTGCGGGTTGAGCGCCCCGAAGCCCATGATGTGCTGATTCTGGAGCACGACGCTGTCGTCGAGAATGGTGCGGGCCGACTCGACCGACCCTTCGTCCTGCCATGGATCGGCCGAGAACTGCGCGTGGGTCGTCCCCACGGCGAATTCCGGGAGCTCCCACGGGTCGCCGGAGGGAACCGACGATCGAAGCGCGGTGAAGGACCAGCCGACCAACGCGATCGACGCCACGATCAGTGGAACTACGACGCGGCGCACATCACCAACGATCGTCGTGACGGTCGAGAGGGCGAGCGCAGCGATCGCCGAGACGCCAGCGAATGCCGTGCCAGTGGTAGGTGTTGTGTCATCCGCTGCAACCGCGTCCCATCCAACGACCGCTACCAGCACGAAACCCAACAGGAGCCACGCTCCGGTAAGCCTGCGAGATCTGGGAGTCAAGAGACGGCCAGGCTACCCGCGTCGCCTACCCCGGCAGGGGTCGCGTCGGCAACCGCGGCGAAGTCGGCGCTGACCGAAGCGGGAAGCGACGAGTCAGCATCGGGAAACACCGGCGCTGCACCGTCGATCATCAGCATCACCGCAGCGAACACGGTGCTTCCGAGCAGCACGACCCGCAGCGCGTGCCACCGCGCCTGGCGCGGACCGCCCGGCCGTTGAATGGCGAGCACGACGAGGATGAGCGTCGCGACGATCATCAAGGTGGTGTAGAAGGCGATCACGGCAGATCCAATTCCAGAACGAAACGCCCAGCCTCGTCGTAGCGAGACTCCCAGCCGTCGTCGATCAGCGCAGCGACGAAGCGTTGGTTCCAGTCTTCGTTCATCGATTCGGTCTGGATGCGGAAGCGACGATCCGACTCGGTGAACACCGCGACGAGACGATCGAGCCCCATCTGCGCTCCAGCGTCGCGAGCGTCGGCGTCGAATTGCGCCGGCGACTCAACATCGACAGCGACGATCGGAACATCGCCGATGAACCGCTCGCCGAACGGGGCGACGAACACGGCGGAGACCAACCCGGACGTCGGCTGCTCACTCGGCTCGTCGTCCTCGAAGAGGTCGTAGGCGGCTTCGATGGCGGCCCGGTCGCCATCGCTCGTGAGCTCGAACGTCTCATTGCCGAACCGAGCCAGAAGGAAGGGCACGACGAGCACTGCGACCGCACCAGTGACTGCGAAGGAGCGGGTCGGTCGAGGCAGCGCCAGCAACCAGCGGCCGATCATGATCGAGACGAACGGGACGGCGAACAGGTACGCCCGGATCGCCATCTCCCCGCCGTAACTCTGCAGTGCGGTGACACCGATGGCAGCGGCGGCGAGTGGAGCGAGCGGGAGCCGGGGACGAAGCGACGGGCGGATGAAGTTCGACAGCGAGAACGCGAAGATCATGCCGATGACGCCGAGGCCGAACCGGGTCCGAGTCGATGTGATGACGAGGCGATCGTCGGTCGGGACGAGAACTCGACCAGAGGAGCTCGAACCGAGATTGCCGAGCGGATCGGTGATCTGCTCGAGCATTCCTCGAACCTGCGTCGACCACCACGGTTGCGCGGTCAGAACGAACCAGCAGAGAAAGATCGCCCCGGAGGCGACCATGAGCGGCCACGCGAGTGGACGCCAGTAGATCGTCATCACGAGGAGAGCGAAGCCGAGGAAGACCGGGCTCAGCGGATGCACCATGACCATGCCGGCGGCCAGCACGACGGCGAGGAGTGCGTGGACCTTGGTCGGCTCGATCGGCTCGGCGGCAACCGCACCCGTGCGGAAGGTCTTGCGCAACCGAGCGCCCGACACGGTTCGGCCGACGCGGGTCACGGGGAGGACGAGATGCCGGGCGATCGGCAGCCGGTGCCCAATCCCCGTGCGAGGACGAACGGCCCGTTCGACGACGATGAGGATCATCAGCTGGAGCACGATGCCGATGCTCTGGGGCGACAGGTAGTCCTGGCCGGTCCAGTTGAGGACCACGAACAGCGAGGACGACACGACGCCGATGTTCGGCACGTTCGGGTACGCCAATTCTCCGATTCGCCAGGTCAGGGCGGCCAGGTAGGCCATGATGACGACCGGCCACCACCGAAGCAGCGCGTCGAAGGCCATCTCCGGTAAGAGTTCGAGCGGGGCGCCGACGAGAGCGAACAGACCGGGCCATGCAAAACGCGCATCGAACCCGACGCCGCCGCCACCCTCGCGAACGAGGTAGTCGCCGAATCCGAGGTGGAGCCAGCCGGTTGGGAAGCGCGGCCGAGACTGCGCCGCGTGCGGGGCGAGGTGCAGCACGGTGATCCAGACGGCCGGGACCATCCAGTGCCGCTTCGTGCGTGAGGCGGTCAGCAGGGCAAGCGTGCCGAGTGCAGCGAGACCAGTCGCTGCCCAGTAGTACCAGGGCAGTACGCGGACGAAGCCGAGACCGTCGGGATCGTCGGGACCGAGTTGACGATTGGCGAGGACCGCCAACACAGCGGCGACGACGAAGGCCGCGGCGGCGAGACGCTCCGCCGTGGTCGGTGGATCGGCCGGGTCAGCGGCTGGCCACTCGATCGAAACCGGCGGGAGTGCCGCCGCCTTCTCACGAGCGACGCCGGCCACGGCGTAGTGGGCCAAGACGGCGCCGCATCCGAGAGCGAGCGGAAGCGATGACACCGTGTAGTTGTCGGTCCACAGCAGCGGCTGCACGGAGATCGAACTGACGGCGACGCCGACGGGCACGCTCCACGCCGTGATGGCGAGACGAGACGTCCGCGCTGGAAGTGCTGCCAAGGCCAAACTGAGTCCGCTACCGACCGTGGCGAGAAGCGCCACCGTGACACCGCTCAGGACCGGCGACGTCTCGACGAAGAGCGCCGACACCAGCGCCAGCGTGATGGCCAGAAGGAGCGAGAACGGAACGACTGGCGGTTGGGCACCTCGCCGCGGATGCTTGCGGCTGCGCTGGTCGGCACTCGTTTCGAGCACCATCGCCCGACCCGAACCCGTGGTGTCTGGGTGCGTGGTGTTCGGGCGCGACGGCAGACCCGCTGGATGCCGCTGGCGACGAGCGATCGAGCTCGAATCGAGATCGTTTCGTCGCGTCGCCGGCTCGAGGGGAGGGTCGACGGTCAGACTCAACGTTGCACTCCGTGCACGGCCGGCTGGTGGACCCCATCCCCAGCCGTCGCCATCTCTCCGTGAGACTTCTGATCGTCGCGAGGCGTCTCGCTCGATGAGCGCCGGGCTCGTCGAGCCATGATGGCCACGGCGACGGCGAGGGAAGCGGCTTGTCCGACCAACCAACCCGTCGCGGCACCTGCCGTGCCCCAGCGATCGATCATCAGGAGGGCCGCCGGGATACCGGCGACGAAGGGAACCGCCTGCGAGACGAGCAGCGCTGGCCCTGCGAAACGCAGCCTGAACAGACCCATGAGGAGCTGGGCGCAGAAGCGAATCGGGACGGCGAGCACGAGGATGCGAAGCGTGTTGCTCGCCGCGCCGTACTCGGGCCCGAACGGCAGCAGGATCAGTGGCGCAGCGAGCATCACCACACCGACACCCAGCACGATCAGCGGAAGAAAGACCCGGACGACATGGATGAGATGCGCTCGGCGCTGGTCTTCTTCTCGAGCTGCTTCCACGACGAATGAGGTGCCGACGCCGACGACCATCGACTCGAGCGACCAGGCAATCGAGATCGAGATCGAGAAGATGCCTGCAGCCTCGGCGCCGAGCTCCCGCAGCACGAGCAGAGGGAGGACTGCCATGGTGGCGACAAAGACCGAGATGCCACCGAAGTCGAAGAAGCGGAATCGCCGAGGACCGGCGCCGAGGTCATGGACCGGCGCACCGGTGGGGACCTGGCGGCGAGCCGCCTCTCGGGCGACCACGACGGTCACGACCGACACAACCAGGGCGGTCGAGACCACCCACGACAAGAAGATGCCGGTGCTGAACGCCGCGAAGGCGAGGCCGAGCCCCACCTTGATCATGCCGAAGAGCACGTTTTCGCCTGCCACGAACGGCGCTCGGCCGAACCCAGCGAGGCTCGCGTCCTGAATCGTGAACCACGTCCAAGCGACCGCGCCAAGAACAAAGGCGACCCCAACACCGGGTCGGCTGATGACCGGACCGAGCTCTTCGGAGAATCGACTCAGCACGATCGCGACGATCGTGGCGAGGGCGACCGACGCTGCTGCGGTCTGGAGATAGACCGAGCGCAGGAGATCGAGCGGGCGTGCGGCACCGGGAAGCAGGCGGGGAAGAGCCATCGCGTAGTTCAGCTGGGCGACGGTCGAGGTCGTCGTCATCACCACGATCAACGTTCCAGCGACGCCGACTTCAGCGGCGGAGTATGCACGCGCCACCAACACCCAAAAGCCGAATCCGAGCATCGCCGCTGAGCCCTGGCTGATCGCCAGGGCCCATGCGTTGCGAACGAGTGGCGAGACTCGCTCGACGACGCCTGATTCGCGCTCGACGGTGGTGGCGCCGACGGTCAAGCCGTTGCCTCGAGTTGCGCCGGCACGGTCGCGTAGATCGGCTCGGCCGACTGTGGGTCGAGATCGGCGGCGATGGTGACGCCAGGCCGGGTCAGTCGGGCCCCGATCGGTTCACAGCCGGACTTGCGGCGAAGCGAACGACGCTTCTCTTGTCCGATCACCTTGAGAACGCGCCATCCATCGCGGAACGTCTGGAGGTTGGACTCGCCGTGGAGTCGCTCGTGCTCGAAGCTCGGGACTTCGGCGACGGTGAGGCCAGCGAGCACTGCCCGCACGTTGATCATGGTCTCGATCTCGAAGCCGTCGCCGTCGAGCTCGAGGCGCTCGGGAACGTCGGCCCAGAAAGCCGAATAGCCGTAGCAGAGATCGGTGTAGCGGGAATCGAACAGCAGTCGGACGGTTCGGGTGAAGAACAGGTTGCCCATGTGACGAAGCAGCGTGATGTCTTCGCTGCCGCCGCCCTGGCAAAAGCGAGAGCCCTTGACCATGTCGACGCCCGATGCGAGGAGGCCGACGTAGGCGCTGATCTCGCGCGGGTCCATCGAACCGTCGGCGTCGAGCATCACGATGATGTCGCCGTCGGCGGCTGCGAATCCAGCTCGCAGCGCGGCACCCTTGCCCTTCTTCTCCTCGAGCACGATCCTCGCATCGGGGATCAGCGAGAGCGCAACGTCGATCGTGTCGTCGGTCGATCGACCGTCGACGATGATCGTCTCGTGCACCCAACTCGGGATGAGCGGCAGAACGTGCGGGAGGTTCTTCGCCTCGTTCAGCGTGGGGATGACCACGCTGACTCGCACCGTTCTCGCTCGTTGCCCGCCGTTGCCGATCGCCGATTCATCGGTCGAACGTGAATGAAACGCATCGATCGCGTCGAGGTCGATGACCTCGGAATGCGAAACGACGCGAGTCGAAGACTCCGCCATCAGTACCCTCCGCCACCAAGCACCCCGCTGGTACTTGGTATGGCGCCGAATATAGACCGCTGGCGACCCGCGAACCAGGCATGGTGCGGGATTTAGGCATGTCTCCCCGGCATCGCCCGGTTCGGGCGACTCAGGGGAGGGTCGATCCGATCAGCGACGCAGACCGAGCTCGGCGATCAAGGCGCGGTAGCGCTCGACATCGATACCGGCGAGGTAATCGAGGAGACGACGGCGACGACCGACGAGCATGAGAAGACCACGACGGCTGTGGTGGTCCTTCTTGTGGGTCTTGAGGTGATCGGTCAGGTGGTTGATCCGATCGGTGAGCAGTGCGATCTGCACCTCGGGAGAACCGGTGTCGTTCTCGCTCTTGGCGTGCTTGGCGATGGTGTCAGCCTTCGGGGGAAGGTTTGCGCCGACTTTCTGGCTCATGTTCGGAACTCCTGGAGTTGGTGTGTTCAGGTCGGGACCTGTGGCCCAGCCGCGACCGACGTTCGACGTCGATCACAGCGACCCGCAACGCTATCGCCGAGCGCGCCGAAACCCTTCGGAGGCACGCGGCGCGGAATCAACGTGAGAACCGGCGAGTGATCCACCACACCGGGTCGTGGATCGGCCACCCTTGGCGCATGCTGGATCTGATCGACGACGACGAGTGGTTCGAACTCGGACTCACTCTGGCGGGCGCCATTCGTCGCCTGCCGGAGGGCTCGCGCATCATCGAATCGCTGCAGATGCCACCGTTTCGTCTGGCCATCAGCGCCAGCGGCACGACGATGCCCGAGGTCATCACCCGTCCCTGGAAGTCCGGGCTCGCCACGCCGGCGGACGCGCTGCGGGTCGCGGTCCAGATCGCGGAGAACGAGGTCGAGTCGACACCGGCCGGCGCCATCGTCGTTGCGATCACCCAGACCGCCGATGGCGAGCACTATGCGATCTGCGTCGTCGGGCTACCCGGCGAGCAGCGCTCGTGGACGAGCTTCGGCCTCCCGAGGGGCGGCCACGCCATCGACGTCGGCGAGATGATCCTCGACGAACTCGAGGGATGGGCGCTTCGCCGGGGCGATCGCCCCGGCTACGCAGCCGCTTAGAGCTCGGCGATCGCGGCGCCGATTTCCTCCGGCGTCACCATCGGCGAGAACCGCTTGATGACCTGACCGTCGGACCCCACGAGGAACTTCGTGAAGTTCCAGGCGATGTCGGTGTTGCCATCTTCATCGGGGGTCTCGCGCAAGAACGCATACACGGGGTGTGCGTCGTCACCGTTGACGTCGACTTTCGAGAACATCGGGAACTGCACGTCGTAGTTCGACTGCGCGAACTCGAGGATTTCGGCGTTCGTGCCCGGTTCCTGGTTGCCGAACTGATTGCACGGAACGCCGAGGACGTTCAGGTTCTCGATCTCGTCATGAAGCGCACGCAGACCTGCGTACTGAGGGGTGAGGCCTCATTGCGAGGCGACGTTCACCACCAACGCCATCTGGTCGCGGAACTTGTCGAGTCCGACCGTTTCACCGGTGATGGACTCCATCTCGAAGTCGTAGAGGCTGCTCATGCCCGCAACATACTGGGATTCGGCTGACCGGCCTGCACGATCCGGTGCTCGGTCAGTCGAACTTGGCCTTGTCGAGCACTTCGGCTGCATGCGACACGTCGCGCTTGAGCTGTTCCTTCAGCGCATCGATGCCGTCGAAGCGTTGCTCGGACCGGATCAGTTCGACGAACTGCACGCGAGCCTCTTCGCCATAGAGGTCGCCCTCGAAGCCGATGAGGTGCGCCTCGACGAGCGAGTGCTCGGCGTCTTGATAGAACGTCGGGCGCTTGCCGATGTTGACCGCGGCGGGGTGGCGGGTCCCGTCTGGACGGAAGTACCAGGCGGCGTAGACCGCGTCCGCCGGCATCTTCATCTGGCGGGAGACGGCGACGTTCGCGGTCGGGAAACCGATGGTGCGTCCCCGTTGGTCACCTTCGACGACGGGGCCCCGGAGCTCGTGGTTACGGCCGAGCAGCCGGGCTGCGGTGCTGATCTCGCCACCATCGAGCGCACGGCGAATGGCGGTGGAGGAGATCGACTCGACCTTGCCATCGGGCCGGGGCAACAGATCGACCCCATGCACCTCGAACCCGTTGGCTTCGCCGAGAGATCGCAAAACGTCGACGTTGCCGGCGCGCTCGCGACCGAAGCGGAAGTCTTGGCCGACCACGACGGCCTTCGCCCCCAAACCATCGACGAGAAAGCGGGTGACGAAGTCGTCAGGGCTCTCAGTGGCGCGGGCTTCGTCGAACGGCACGACCATCACGGCGTCGACGCCGGTGGCTTCGAGCAGCTCGAGCTTGTGGTCGAGGCTGGTGAGGAGCTGTGGCGCCGAATCGGGGCGCAGCACCTGGGCCGGATGGGGGTCGAACGTGACGACGGCGGTGCGGGTGCCGAGGCGGCCCGCGATCTGCTGCGTCTGGCGGATCACGGCCTGATGGCCTCGGTGCACACCGTCGTATGCGCCGATGGTCAGCGCATGGCTCGAGGCGTCGGACGTGGCGTCGGCATTGCGGATGATCTCCACCGCCATGAAGGTAGCGGGGTCAGCTCTGCGGGAGCACTTTCAGCGGCTTGAGTTCGCCGTCGCGGACCTCATAGATCGCGAG